>SLAT01000056.1 GCA_007126715.1 Roseinatronobacter sp. | reverse complement strand
TTTGGCGCGCAATCCGGCCATACCGAAATTTATCGCGGCGCGGAATACGCAGTGAATTTCGTGCCCAAGCTCAAGCTGGAGATCGCTGTGTCCGATGCGATGGCCGAGCAAGTCGTTGATACGCTGCAAAAGACAGCACGCACCGACAAGATCGGGGATGGCAAGATTTTCGTTCTGGACCTTGCAGCCGCGACACGTGTGCGAACCGGGGAAACTGGTGATGACGCGCTCTGAGATTTCGGCGGGACACTTTCAAAAAGGACAAATGCAGATGCTACTGAAAAAGACACTCCCACTCGCGGCCACGGCGCTTTTGTTGCCAAGCCTTGCGATGGCACAGGAGGCCGAGGTCGTCGCGGACGCGATGGAGGCCGTAACCGCATTGAACACCGAAATGGTGTTTATCATGAACTCGCTGCTGTTTCTGGTCGGCGGTTTTCTTGTATTCTTCATGGCGGCTGGTTTCTGCATGTTGGAGACGGGCCTTGTGCGCTCCAAGAACGCAACCATGCAGGCCACCAAGAACGTGGCGCTTTTCTCGCTGGCGGCAATCGCCTATTTCCTTGTCGGCTTCAACCTGATGTACCCGCTGGGTGACTGGGTCGTTGAGGGCTGGCTGGGCGGCATTTCCCCAACCGTGCTGGAGCCTGTGGGCGTCGCGCTTGAAGATGTCGATGACATTGAATACGCATCCATCGGGTCGGATTTCATCTTCCAGTTGATGTTCTGTGCGGCTGTCGCCTCGATCGTTTCAGGTGCCGTGGCCGAGCGCATCAAGCTGTTTCCCTTCCTTGCATTCGTGATCATCCTCACAGGTATCATCTACCCGATTCAGGCAAGCTGGAGCTGGGGCGAAGGTTTCCTTGACGAGATGGGCTTCTCTGACTTTGCAGGCTCTTCCATCGTGCACGCCGCAGGCGGCTGGGCTGCGCTGGCAGGTGTCATCGTTCTGGGTGCGCGCTATGGCAAATATGGCAAGGATGGCAAGGTTACTGTCATGCCGGGTTCCAACCTGCCGCTGGCGACACTGGGTATGTTCATCCTGTGGCTGGGTTGGTTCGGCTTCAATGGCGGCTCGCAACTGGCAATGGGCACGATCTCTGACGTGGCAGATGTAAGCCGGATTTTTGCCAACACCAATATGGCCGCATCCGGTGGCGCAGTTGCCGCACTGATCCTGTCAACGATCCTTTACAAAAAGCCTGACCTTACCATGGTGCTGAACGGCGCGCTGGCTGGTCTGGTGTCGATCACGGCAGAGCCGCTGACACCTGGTCTTGGTTCTGCAACGCTGATCGGTGCTGTAGGTGGCGTGATCGTTGTTCTGACAGTTCCGCTGCTGGACAAGTTCAAGATCGACGATGTGGTCGGTGCGATCCCGGTTCACTTGTTCGCTGGTCTGTGGGGCACAATGGCTGTGCCGCTGACCAATAGCGATGCGAGCTTTGGCACGCAGTTCGTCGGAATGGCCGCTATCGGTATCTTCATGTTCTTTGCATCGCTGGTGGTCTGGTTGATCCTGAAAGCGGTGATCGGCATTCGCATCAGCGATGAAGATCAGGTCACAGGTCTGGACAAGACAGAAATGGGCATGGAAGCCTATCCGGAATTCAGCAACAGCTAAAGCTGAGGTTCCAGAAACCAGAAGGCCCCGCAGGTTGCGGGGCCTTTTTCGTCGCGGCCAATCTCAACGAAGACTGCGCCCCTTTACCACGCTGTCCGGGCCAAAGCGCGCGCGCAAACGGTCCATCGCGCGCTCTGCCTCGGCGCGGCGGGCGGCGTTCGGGTCTAGCAGATCGGCACGAAAGCCCGCGCCCTGTTCCGCGCTCAACTCGGAAATGCCCACCCCGATCAGCCGGAACGGCGCGGCCGTCATCGCCTGTGCCAAAAGCGGCCGCGCGGTCCGGTAGATCACATCGGCCAGCGTTGTGGGGTCATGCAGGCTGTGCCTGCGGGTCAGGATGCGATGATCTGCCCGCTTGAGCTTCAGGGTCACCACACGCCCTGCCAGCCCTTTGGCTTTGGCCCTTGCCGAGACTTGATCCGCCAGCCGCCACAAATGCCCGTCGAGTGCCGCTTCGTCATCCAGATCAGTGTTGAACGTGGTTTCCTTCGAGATGGATTTCACCTCTCGGTCAGGAGCCACGCGCCGCGTATCCTGCCCCCGCGCCAGATGCCACAGCCGCGCGCCCATAGCCCCGAATCGCGCAACAAGATCGGGCTGGTCCCAACGCTTCAGGTCATCAATCGTCGCAATTCCCGCGCGCTCCAACTGCGCGCGCATCGCCACCCCCACGCCCCAGATGATGCTGACGGGTTTGCCACGCAGGAAACCTTCGGTTGCGGCTTGCGAGATCACCGAGAACCCGCGCGGCTTGTCCAGATCAGAGGCGATCTTGGCCAGAAACTTGTTATGCGACAGACCGACCGATCCTGACAGACGTAATTCTTTCTCCATGCGCGCCAACAGTTTTGCCAGCATCACCGCTGGGGGTGCACCATGCAGGCGCGCAGTGCCGGACAGGTCCAGAAACGCTTCATCCAGCGACAGCGGTTCGATGGCTGGTGTAAGGTCTTCCATCATCGCGCGAATTTCGCGCGAGGCTGCCGTATAGGCTTCAAATCGCGGTTTGACGATGACCGCCTCAGGGCACAGTTTGAGCGCCTTGAACATGGGCATGGCAGACCGCACGCCATGAATGCGCGCGATGTAGCAGGCCGTGGTCACAACACCGCGCTGCCCCCCGCCTACAATCAC
This sequence comes from Roseinatronobacter sp., assembly GCA_007126715.1. GTDB lineage: Bacteria > Pseudomonadota > Alphaproteobacteria > Rhodobacterales > Rhodobacteraceae > Roseinatronobacter. The sequence continues at coordinate 19,807 of SLAT01000056.1, read as the reverse complement.
AGGCTTGTCACGCAAATCGGGGTTATCGCGCTTCTCGACACTGGCATAGAAGGCGTCGCAATCCATATGCGCGATGGTCAGATCAAACAGTTCTGTGTCCGCCACGATGCGCGGCGAATGGCAGGACGGACAGCGCCGCCCTTCGGTAAAACAGGTCAGACAATCGCGGCAAAAAGCTGGCATGGCCCATTATACCGCGTTTTCATGGCAACTGGCTATGGCACTGTCAGGGGTGCGAAATGTTGCAATCCATGCTGCGCGCGGACAGGCGCAGACAAGCGCGCTCGGCCTCGGTCTGGGTGAGGCCCGCCACGGTTGCCTCGAATCGGCCGCTGGTCTGGCGAATACGGCTGACACCATTGCCCAATGATGCAGCCTCGGCCATTTTGACGGTAATCAGGCTGCGCTCTGCGGCATGACGCGATGTAAACTGCCCCAGCGATACACCCCAAAGCCGCCCGCCATCTGACGTAGAGAGCCGGGCTATCACTTCAGGGGCATTGGTGGCGGTGCTGTCCAGATTCGCGTCAATGGCGGCAGCAAGCGCTTGCGGGCTGGCGTCCTTGGCAGATGTCAGCGGCGTGCTGGTCAGAATAATGCCTGAACCGGCTTGCGGGGCAGCACCTTGATCAAGGCTTGCCAATTGCACCGCCTCTTCAGCACTCTGGAGCAGCGCATCATCGCCCTCGGCCTCTGCCAGCAACGATTCAGACGCGCCGATCCATGTAATCTCGGACTCTTCGGTAAATTCCTCGAAATCGTCAGTCACGCCCTGTGATTCGGCAAACTGAACACTCTCGACCAATTGCCCAGCCTCGGACTCGCGCTCTTGAGAAGTGGCATCGGATGCTTCAGCAACTTGCACCGCTTCTTCTGGCGCAGGTTCGGTCGCCAAATCAGCAGTCGCGGCGCTTTCATCATGCGGCGGGCCGTCGAAGCTGCCCAGATCGGCGATATCTTCGGGGTCGGCAATCGAAAATCCGGCAGCAATCGCGGCGTTCAGTGACACCTCTTCCGGATCATCCGTTTGGGCCAGATCGGGCCTTGGGGGGGGCGTGACACCCAGCGCATCGGGTGCGAGAACGGCAACCTCTGTTGTGCCAACTTCTTCCGCCACTGCCTCGGCTTCGGCAATCGCCGCGACATCCGACACGGCCGCATCTACACTTTCACGCACTGCCAGCAGGATAGCGTCATCAGGCGCTTTGACCGGGCGGGGCTGTGGGCGCATGCTGACGCGAACGGCTGTTTGCAACCTGATCGTCTTGGCGGCGGCACCCGGATCATCATCGCCATTGCGCGTAGGGGCTTGCGCCACGGCCACGGCAGCACGGCCCTGATATGCGGGTGTGCCGGGTGCACGCGTAGCAACACGGGTTGCCGCGCGATTGAACCCGATATCCATCAACTCTGCTACATGCGCATTGCGCGCCACGGCTGAGCTGCCGCCGAACATGGTCGAAATTATATGCTTGCCGCCGCGCTTGGCGGAGGCGGTCAGGTTGAAACCCGCGGCGCGTGTATAGCCGGTCTTGATCCCATCTGCGCCCGAATAGGCATCCAGAAAACGACGGTTGGTGTTAGGGACATTGCCCACACCAGCAAAGTCGCTGCGCCGCGAGAAGATGTTGAAATACTGCGGATAGTCAAAATAAAGCTGACGACCCAGAATGGTCATATCGCGCGCGGTCGAGAGATGTCCGGTCTGCGTCAGGCCATGGGGGTTACGAAACGTGGTATTTGCCATTCCCATTGCGCGTGCAGTGCGGGTCATGCGATCGGCAAAGGCTTCGACGGAACCGGAAATCCCTTCGGCAATAACCACCGAAGCATCATTGGCAGAACGCAGGGCCGCAGCACGAATCAGATACCGCAACGAGATTTTCTGACCCGGGCGCAAACCCAGACAGACACAGGAGGTTTGTGTCGCATTCCTGCTGACGGTGAATTGGGTGTCGAGGGAGACTTCACCATGTTTTATTGCTTCAAAGGCCACATAGAGCGTCATCATCTTGGTCAGGGATGCGGGGTGCAACTTGGTGTCATGGTTGCGGGCGAAAATAACCTCGCCGTTGCGTGCATCCATCACCATCGCGGCGTAAGGCGCCGCGTGGGAAAAACCCGCAATGACAATCGCGGCTATAAATACAGCCATCGCCATCGCATGGCGAAGATATCGCATGAAGTGCGCCTGCATATTTTGCCTCGTTTCGTGCCCGTATTTATTTTTTTCAGGCTTACTGCTCTGACAAATCCTAGCACGGCTGGGTATTTAGGAAAAGCATGAATTTTTAAAGTATTTTAATAGGTTCGCAAACGAAGTTCAGGCAAATATTGTGGGCTATTATGGCGCGACCTACCACATCAGCCAATGATATCAACTGCCGTCGATCCAGCCGACAAGATCGCTCAATTCACCCAGATGAGCGATGGCGCGAAAACGCGGGTGATCGCCCGGTGTTTCCGCCCATTCGATTTCCCATTCGATCCCATGCGGCACATGAACACCCCAACCGCCTGCCATTATGGGAGGAATCACATCAGAACGCATGGAATTGCCCACCATCAGTGCCGCCTCTGGCCCATCTCCATGGCGCGAAAATATCTCGGCATAGACGGGTGCGGTCTTGTTCGAGACAATCTCGACCGCATCGAACATCTCGCCCAGACCCGATTGCGCCAGTTTGCGTTCCTGATCCAGCAGGTCGCCTTTGGTGATCAGCACCAACCTGTGCGAAGGGGCCAGTGCGGCAATCGCGTCCTGCGCATGGGGCAACAATTCGATCGGATGGCGCAGCATTTCTTGCCCGGCGGCGAGTAATTCGGCAATAACGCTGGCAGGCACACGCTGTTGTGTAACTTCGATCGCGGTCTCGATCATCGACAGAACAAACCCCTTTATGCCGAACCCATATTGCCCGAGGTTGCGCTTCTCCGCCTCCAGCAAGCGCGCCATAAGCGTGTCCTTGTCGGTGTAGTCGCCCAACAGGCTTGCAAATTGCTGTTGCGTGATGCGGAAGAAGCGCTCGTTATGCCAAAGCGTATCATCGGCATCGAATCCGATAGTTGTGATGCGGGTCATCTGCCTGGCCTTGCGACTGGGGGTTTTCAGGACGGTGTGTTACGCTATATTGCTTTGTGCGTCCGCAATCCAGCGATTGAAAGAGCCGATGACCTATATGATCCGCGCCCCACATATGACCGACGGTGACCCGGACGGGCCGCAAGACGATGGCGCAGTTGTCACCAAAACGCGCACGCGCACGCAGCGGCCGCCCATGTACAAGGTCATGCTGCTAAATGACGATTACACGCCGATGGAATTCGTCGTCCATGTATTGGAGCGATTCTTTGGCATGACCCATGCGATGGCCTTTGACATCATGTTGACCGTCCACAAGAAAGGGGTGGCGGTTGTCGGCGTCTTCTCTTATGAGGTCGCGGAAACCAAGGTTGCGCAGGTCATGGATTTTGCGCGGCGACATCAACATCCGCTGCAATGCACGCTGGAAAAAGAAGAATAGGGCGCGGCGCGCCATCATGGCAACGGTAACCCCCATCCTGACTGATCCCGCCCCCAGAGAGGCCCGCTTGACGCTGGCATTTGACGATGGCCTGTCCCTGCCAGAGGGTGACATCAGCGTTCTGCTCCCCCGCGCAGGAGAGCGCTTTGATCCGCTACCCGCCGAGCGCCTGAAACTGGTGCAAGGCTTTCGCCCCGACCATGACGTGCTTGCGCAAGCCGGTTGGACTGTCAGCACCGCTGCGGTCGCAGCGCCTATCGCGCTGGTGTGCCTGCCCCGCGCCAAGGCCGAAGGGTTGGCCCTGATCGCGCAGGCCGTCAACATGGGGGCGAAACATGTGCTGGTGGACGGGCAGAAAACCGACGGGGTCGAGTCGGTGCTGAAAGCCGTTCGCGCACGGGTCGAGGTTTTGGGCACAGTGTCCAAAGCGCATGGCAAACTGTTCTGGTTTGCCACGGCTGGTGCGGATTTCAGTGAGTGGCAGGCGCATCCGGGGCTGGTGCAGGATGCGGCGCTAGGGCAGTTTCGGACGTTGCCCGGTGTGTTTTCAGCTGATGGGGTCGATCCCGGATCAGCCCTTTTGGCGCAGCATTTGCCCGACAAGCTACCTGCGCGCATGGTGGATCTGGGGGCTGGCTGGGGCTATCTTTCCGCGGCATGTCTGGCACGGTCAGGGGTCGAAGTGCTGCATCTGGTCGAGGCCGAAACAAGTGCGCTGGATCTGGCGCGCGAGAATATCAAAGACCCGCGCGCGCAGTTTCACTGGCAAGACGCTTGCAGTTTTGCCCTGCCCGGCCCGGTGGATGGTGTCGTGATGAACCCGCCCTTTCACACTGGCCGCAAACCACAACCCGAACTTGGGCTGGCCTTTATCGCCACTGCCGCACGCCTGCTGACCAACCGGGGCAAGCTGTGGCTGGTGGCAAACCGGCATCTGCCCTATGAAGCAAGCCTTGCCAGCCTGTTCAGCGCCCATGAAATCATTGCCGAGACGGGCACATTCCGTGTCTGGCAGGCACAGGGGCCGCGCAAGAAACCCGCTGCTGTGACACGGGCACGACGATAAGGACCACATCATGAGCTATTCCATAGCAGGCAAGACCGCAATTGTAACGGGCGCCGCCAATGGCGTCGGGTTGGCGATTGCGCGTCACTTCGTCGATCAGGGTGCGAATGTCGTGTTGGCCGACCGGGACGAAACACGGCTCAAGGCCGAAGTCGGCACAATGTCCGGCGCCGAAGACCATGCCATCTTCTTTGCAGGTGATCTGCGCGAGCGCCTGACGCTGGCAAATCTGCTGTCAGCAACCATCGATTCCTATGAACGCATCGATATTCTGGTAAATGCCACGCGCCAATGCACGTCATCGGACCCGCTGGACGACCAGAGCGATACCGTACAGGAAGCCCTGGAACAGAACCTGATTGCCAGCCTGAAACTTAGCCAGCTTGTTGCGAAACGCATGATCGCACAGGCAGAAGGCGTGGAAGAACGTAAGAAAGCCATAGGGTCGATTATAAACATGTCCTCTATTGCGGCACGGCGCACGCAGCCAGAACTGATGGCCTATTCGATTGCATCCGCAGCACTGGATCAGATGACGCGGTCTATGGCTGTCGCCTTTGCAAGCCACCGTATTCGCATCAATGGTGTGGCACTTGGCAGCGTAATGAGTGCAAACCTCAAAGAGCAGATGCATTCGAACAGCAATTACCGTGATCTGATTTTGCGCCAGACCCCGATGGGACGTATCGGCGCCGCCTCAGAGGCAGCAGAGGCGGTGCAGTTTCTTGCCTCGGACGCAGCCGCGTTCATGACCGGGCAGATCATCACGATTGATGGGGGTCGCACATTGCTGGACCCGGTATCTGTCCCTGCGCACTAGTGTTCGCCACCTGACACAAGATACCCGATAACTGCTTGTGAGGGTTTGCGGACTTTGACCGGCGCGGAATCAAGGCCGAAGGCCGCCGCGCATCGCCGGGCCGCACCCACGGCACGGCGACTTGGCCGCCGCCAGCGCAAAGATTTGATCTTGCGCGGATTGGGCCATCATAAAGCGCTACAGATTGAGTCTTGGATCGCCGCACCGCGGCCCGACGCTACGCGGCTTAGCGCACGGTGCGGCTATGTCTGCAAAGTCCCACACAGCCGCTTCTCATGAAAGCAGCGCATAGGGCGCGGGAACCTTTCTTCAGGTTGCGAACACTAGCCCCCGGTCAAACGGCGTTACAGCTTGCGACCCTCTGGGCCGTCTCCTCGGCAACTGCGCGGCGCTCTGCACGTAACCTGTCCAGATTTGCCTGTTCGCTGCCTGCATCTACGGCTACACGCGTTTCCCGGGTTGCTGGTGTATGCCGCGTGCAGAACAACACCGGCTCTTTCGGCCATGCGCAGATATGCACGGTGGTGCGTGCCTCGGTTGCGGGCATTATGCGATAGCCGCGCGTAAGGGCTTGTTCACTTTCTGAAATCTGGGCGTCCAGTTCGACCAGCGGCGCTTGGGCTTGTCGCAAACACCGGTCTTGCGGGGACGCGCATGCAGCAAGCAACGCAGCAGACAGGGCAAGTATCAGGCGCATGCAGTTTCCTTCCGTTGCGACGCTGACGGTATATGCCGATCGATAACGCGTTTCCTGCGGATTTGAAACTACCCTAGCATCCTGAAATCAAGACCTGCTTGGTACTAATCAGGCACATCAACCCTGCATTGGCACATATCAGTCCAAGCCCTGAAAACCTATCAGCGCGGTGAGCGTTTTGCCAGAATACGCTGCAACGTCCGGCGGTGCATGCTCAGGCGGCGCGCTGTCTCTGACACGTTGCGGTCGCATTGTTCATAGACGCGTTGAATATGCTCCCACCGCACACGGTCTGCCGACATCGGGTTTTCCGGCGGCTCTGGCAAAGCGTCATCGCCTTGCAGCAACAGCGCGCGCACAACCTCATTGGCATCTGCCGGTTTGGACAGATAGTCCGTTGCCCCGATCTTGACTGCGGCTACAGCCGTGGCAATCGCGCCATAGCCCGTCAAAACGACGATCCGCGCATCCTGCCGTGCGGCGCGCAATGTCTCGACCACATCCAGCCCATTGCCATCTTCCAGCCGCAGGTCGATCACGGCATAGGCGGGCGGGCGCGCTCGGGCTATGGCCTTGCCGGCCACCACGCTTCCTGCTGTTTCGACAGCAAAGCCGCGGCTTTGCAGCGCGCGCGCAAGACGTTTGAGAAATACCTCATCATCATCGACCAGCAAAAGCGAGGGGTCGGGGCCAAGGTCAAGGGCAGTGTTCGTATCCATGTGCGCTCTCACTTTCATAACTGTTAGGTAGAGCGGTCTGGTGCAAAGGTCAATTTGAACGATTGCTCAGGCATTTTCGATGTAACAGGACAATACATCTGCCACTTGCTCTGGCGTCTGGTCGCGACGAATAACATCGACAAAGCCATGTCCGGGCAACAGGAAATAGCTGAATGTCGAGTGGTCAATCAAAAAGAAGTCGTCGTCGGTTTCTTGAATGGCAAAATAGACGCGATAAGCCTGTGCGGCTGCACGGATCTGCGCTTCGCTGCCGGTCAGCCCAATCATCTCGGGGTGCATGAAGCGGACAAATTCGGCCAGCGCTTCTTGCGTATCGCGCAGGTGATCCACCGAAACGAAGACAGGTGTCACATCGTAGCCCTGCTCTGACAGCAGGTCGACGGCCTGTGCGTTACGCGCCGTATCCAGCGGGCAGACATCCGGGCAGAAAGTATAGCCGAAATAGATCAGCGTCGGCTTGGATGCGAAATCGGCCTCTGTCACCACGCGGCCGGTATGGTCCACCAATTCAAACGGCCCGCCAATCGCCCCGGCCCCACCCGAGATGGACGTCCCGCGACATTGTGCAAATTCGGTCTGGTTCTGACCAGTATAGACCATATACCCCAGCCCACCGAGAAGGGCGGCGATCAAGCCAACGGCTAGCATCGAGTAAAGTCGAATCATGGAACACCTCTATTCGCGGATTGCGCCCTTGATGCAGCAAGCCTCGCGCCCTAACAATCCCGTATAGCAGAACTGTGACAACGCGTCCTGCTGCACCCTTTTACACGGAGCCTGCATGACCAGCCCGACATTCGGCGAAATCTCTCAGGAATATCGGGGCGACTGGGTGCGTCTTCGGACCATGACCTATGTGCGGGTGCTGGCTCTCGCCGGACAGGGCGCAGCGCTTTTGGCCGCGCATTTTTACTTCGGCCTGCGGTTCAATGTCACGCTGGTATGGCTGGTTATGGGAGCAGCCGCGCTATCGGTGTTGCTGTCCATCGTGCTGTTCCCACAGACCAAGCGCCTCACCGATACAGAGGCCATGCTGACCTTTTTGTTCGATATCGCGCAGCTTGTCTGCCTTTTGTATTTGACAGGGGGCATTACCAATCCGTTCAGCTTGCTGATCCTTGCCCCTGTGGCTGTATCGGCAATGGCATTGAAACCGCGTTCTACATTGCTGCTGGCAGTTATCGCAGTGGCGCTTGTGACGCTGATTGCACTGACCTACCAGCCGCTGCGGTTCCAGGATGGCACTGTACATACAGTGCCCCCGATCTTTGCTTTCGGGTTCTGGGCCGCGATTGTTATCGGGATCGTGTTTCAGGCATTTTACGCGCATCGTGTCGCTGCCGAAGCAAATTCGATGGCCGATGCATTGCTGGCGGTGCAGATGGCATTGTCGCGCGAACAGAAACTGACTGATCTGGGTGGGGTCGTGGCTGCAACCGCGCATGAATTGGGCACCCCGCTTGCCACGATCAAACTTATCAGCTCAGAGCTGTCCAGCGTCCTGCGCGATCAGCCAGACCTTGCGGAAGATGCCCGCATTCTGGTCGAGCAGACAGACCGCTGCCGCGATATCCTGCGTTCTATGGGGCGTGCGGGCAAGGACGACACCCATCTGCGCCGCGCGCCCGTAGAGGCCGTGCTGACAGAGGCCGCAGAGCCGCATCTGGACAGGGGCAAGCAGGTGCATTTTCAATTGAATTCCGGGCGCAATGGCACGGCAGAGCAACCGATCATCCTGCGCCGACCCGAGATCATTCACGGATTGCGCAATCTGATCCAGAACGCTGTCGATTTCTCCAAGGATTCCGTCTGGGTGCAAGCGGAATGGACAGACCAGCAGCTTACGATCCGAATAATTGATGATGGACAGGGTTTCTCGGCGCAGGTTCTGGGCAATATCGGAGAGCCGTTTATCCGTCATCGGCGCGACCCAGCGCGCCCCAGAAACCGTCCGGCCTATGAAGGGATGGGGCTGGGGCTGTTCATTGCCAAGACCCTTCTGGAACGCAGTGGTGCAAGGCTGGATTTTGACAATAACGACGGCAGCCTTCCCGGTCTGCCCGACGGGCACAAAGCCACAGGGGCACGGATCACGCTGGTCTGGCCCTTGTCGCGCATTTCCGTCGACCCGCAGGCCGCGCTTGCGCCCAACAAGCCGCTGTCAGACTAGCGCGCATGATCTGTGCAAAGCGTGAATGGACAAATGCGCGGGTTTTGTTAGGCTAGCCCATATGTAACCAAGGATGACACGAATGGCACTTCCCCTCGCTCCCCTTGCCGTGGCGGCAGCAAAATACGGTGCTGTAGCCTTTGCGGGTTATGCGCTTATGCGTCAGATGCAGCCCGGACATTTAAACCAGCGCACCGAAGATATACTGGACGAGGTGGAGGAAGGTCTGACCACCCACCGCCCGCGCGACCGCGAGCAACTGAACGGGGCCGCACGTTTTCGCCGCGTTATTAGGCTGGGCGTGAACGGGCCAGGCATCGAGATCGACGCAACTGCGCTTGGTCGCCTGAAGATGCGCCGCGTATGAGTGGACTGACGCTGTATTTCAGCCACACCTCGCCCTATGTGCGCAAGGTCATGGTCTTGGCGCATGAGGCCGGGCTGGTGGAACAGATGGAGATCGTTATCGGGTCCGGCACTCCGCTGGAGTCGGGCGGCGCGCCGATCGAGGCCAATCCGTTGGGCAAGGTGCCAACGCTGGCGCGAGCTGATGGCTCCGCGATCTATGACAGCCGTGTAATTTGCCAATATCTGGATGCCCGCGCCAGTGCCGGGCTTTACCCGGATGGTCAAAGGCGTTGGGACGCGCTGACGCTTGAAGCCACCGCCGATGGAATCCTCGATGCCGCACTCTTGATGGTCTATGAGACCCGTTTACGCCCCGAAGATATCCGGTTTGCCCCTTTCGTTGAGGGCCAGTGGGAAAAGATCGACCGCGCGCTGGATGTGATCGAGGCGCGCTGGATGGCCTATCTGGCGGGTCCATTATGTATCGGGCAGATCGCGCTGGGCTGCGCGCTGGGATATCTGGACCTGCGACATGCGCCACGCGACTGGCGCGCGACACGTCCGGCACTTGCGCAATGGGACGCCAGATTTGCCGCGCGAGAGAGTATGCGCGCAACCCAGCCACCGGCAGCGTAGGTATTGTTTGCGCTCACACCGCTCGAAACAGGGCTTTATGCACCGATCCGCTGCACAAAATTACCTTACCTGCGACACCTTAACCCGCTTTCGCGGCTAGACGGGCTAGGGTTTCCCCGCTAAATAGCGCGGTTGAGAGGTTATGGATTCCCGTGGCCATTTCGTAATTTGCAGCCCCGTACCCATTGAAGAGGGAGAATGCTCGTGTCCCACGCTGATGACAACGACAGCACCCGTAGGGATTTCATCTATTACGCCACAGCCGGTGCCGGTGTGGTTACAGTAGGCGCCGCAGTGTGGCCGCTGGTCAACCAGATGAACCCCTCGGCAGATGTTCAGGCACTTTCATCGATTTTTGTCGATGTTGGGGGTCTTGAACCAGGTGGCCAGCTTACGGTCAATTTTCTTGGCAAACCGGTGTTCATCCGCCGGCGCACCGAAGAAGAAATCGCAGATGGCCGTGCCGTTGCATTGGACGAACTGAGCATCGACCGCCAGTCACGCAACCCCAACAAGCCGGGAACCGATGCGCTGGATGCAAACCGCACAATGGATGATGAGGGCGAGTGGCTGGTCATGACCGGCGTTTGCACCCATCTGGGCTGCGTGCCATTGGGCAATGGCGCTGGCGATTTCGGTGGCTGGTTCTGCCCTTGCCACGGGTCGCATTACGATACCGCTGGCCGCATTCGTCGCGGTCCTGCACCTGAAAACATGCATATTCCTGTCGCGACCTTTGTCGACGACACGACCATACAGCTCGGCTAAGGGAGTAACGATACATGTCTGGTATTCCACACGATCATTACGAGCCGAAGTCGAACGCTGAAAAGTACATTCACCGTCGGCTTCCGATTGTCGGGCTGATCTATGACACGATAATGCTTCCGACGCCAAAGAACCTGAACTGGATGTGGATCTGGGGCATTGTTCTGATGCTGTGCCTTGTGTTGCAGATTGTGACCGGCATTGTGCTGGCGATGCACTACACGCCACATGTTGACCATGCCTTTGCCAGTGTTGAGCATATCATGCGCAACGTGAATGGCGGCCATATGCTGCGCTATCTGCACCAGAACGGGTCGATGCTGTTCTTCTTCGCAGTCTATCTGCACATGTTCCGCAGCATGTATTACGGAAGCTACAAGGCTCCGCGCGAGATTACATGGATCATCGGCATGTTGATCTATCTGGCGATGATGGCGACTGCATTCATGGGCTATGTGCTGCCTTGGGGCCAGATGTCCTTCTGGGGTGCCACGGTTATCACCGGCCTGTTCGGCGCTGTTCCCGGTATCGGCGACATGCTTCAGACATGGCTGCTTGGCGGGCCTGCGGTGGATAACGCTGCGCTGAACCGCTTCTTCTCGCTGCACTACCTGCTGCCCTTCGTAATTCTTGGGCTGAGCATCGTGCATATATGGGCCTTCCACACCACGGGCAATAACAACCCGACAGGTGTTGAAGTGCGCCGCACATCGAAAGAAGAAGCCGAGAAAGATACCCTGCCCTTCTGGCCCTATTTCGTGATCAAGGACCTGTTTGCGCTGGTCGTGATCCTTGCCATCTTCTGGGCGCTGGTTGGCTTTATGCCAAACTTCCTGGGCCACACCGACAACTACATCGAGGCGAACCCGCTGGTGACACCGCCGGAAATCGTGCCCGAATGGTACTTCCTGCCATTCTACGCAATTCTGCGCGCCTTTACTTCGGATGTCTGGATCGTAATCGCGGTGAACTGGCTGAGCTTCGGAATCATTGACGCGACCTTCTTCGGGGTGCTGGCAATGTTCGGATCGATCTTCGTCTGGGCGCTGCTGCCTTGGGTTGACACATCTTCCGTGCGTTCTGGTCGGTATCGTCCGATGTTCAAGTGGTGGTTCTGGTTGTTCATCATCAACTTTGTGGTGCTGACTTGGGCAGGGGCCATGCCGGCTGAGGGGATCTACACAACCATCTCGCTGATCGGCACGACCTACTGGTTTGCATATTTCCTTGTGATCCTGCCATTGCTGGGCGTTCTGGAGAAGCCACTTCCCCAGCCAGCGACCATCGAGGAAGATTTCAAGGCAAGCCTGAAATCCAAATCGGACAATGACCCTAAAGGGCCAAACGCCGAACCAATCCCTGCAGAGTAACGGCATACCGAAAGGATAAGACACATGAAACTGAGGAACTTTGCCGTTGCCGCCCTGTCTGCCCTCGTGCTGGCCCTGCCAGCCGATATGGCCGACGCAAAAAAGGTGAAGGGCGAAGTCACAAACTTCGACTTCTCCTTTCAGGGGCTGACCGGCACTTACGATCGCAACCAGTTGCAACGCGGCTTGCAGGTCTATCACGAGGTCTGCTCATCTTGTCACGGTCTGGAATATGTGGCCTTCCGCACGCTTTCAGACCGCAATGGCCCCGAATTGCCCGACGACCAGATGCGTGCCTTCGCGGATATGTATGAGGTCTGGGACGACGAACTGCGCGACTGGCGCCCCGCAACAGGGCCGGATCACTTCCCCGAATCGCAATTCGAGGGTGCGCCTGACCTAAGCCTTATGACCAAGGCGCGCGCGGGCTTCAGCGGCCCCTATGGTCTTGGCATCAACCAGCTGATGAAGGGTATTGGCGGACCCGAATATATCGCGTCCTTCCTGCTGGGTTATACCGGCGAGGAGGATTTTCAGGCCGGTTCGATGTTCTATTACAACCGTGCATATGGCGACTGGGTGTCGATGGCCCCTGTCCTATTCGACGACATGGTGTTCTATGAAGATGGCACACCGGCCACCGAAGAGCAGATGGCCCTGGATGTCGCAGCCTTCCTGACATGGACCGCAGAACCTAAAATGGTCGAGCGCAAACACGCTGGGTTTGTTGGTGTGATCTTCCTGTCGGTTCTTGCGGCACTGCTGTATCTGACCAACAAGCAGCTTTGGGCACCGATCAAGAGAGCCGCCAAGAAAGACTGAGTCCCTTGGCAGACTGAATGAGAAACGCGCCCCGACGGGGCGCGTTTTTTCGCTTTCAAAGATCAAGGTTTCGGAGTAGCTCTCGCATCCTTAACCTGTGAAGGAACGGCCTATGTCCGACAATCTGCGCGGTGCGGTCCTGATGGCGCTGGCCATGGCCGGTTTCGCTTTGGAGGATATGTTCATAAAGCTGCTGGCCGATACGCTGCCAGTCGGTCAGATTCTGATCTTTCTGGGCATCGGGGGCGCGGTCGCCTTTGGCGTCATCGCGCATCGAAAAGGCCAGCAACTGCTTTCGCCTGCCCTGCTGACACCTGCACTATTGTTGCGCAACATGGCCGAACTGGTGGGAACTGTGGGCTTCGTGCTGGGTTTTGTGCTGGCGTCACTGGCAACGGCATCAGCGATCCTTCAGGCAGCCCCCCTTGTCGTAACGCTGGGCGCTGTCCTGTTTCTGGGCGAAAAGGTCGGATGGCGGCGCTGGACCGCCATTGGTGTCGGGTTCTTTGGCGTCATGCTGATTGTGCGCCCCGGCATGGCGGGGTTCGAGCCTGCATCGCTCTTTGCAGTGATCGGGGTGATCGGCCTTGCCGGGCGCGACCTTGCAACCCGCGTCATTCCGCGCACTGTCTCAAGTTACCAGATATCCAGCTGGGCCTTTGCCATGATTATTCCGGCAGGCGTTTTCCTGATGGTCATGATGGATACACCCGCGATCATGCCCAGTGCGCTCGAAACCTCGGGGCTTGTTGCTGCATTGGGGGTCGGGGTGCTGGCCTATTACGCGCTTGTTGCATCTATGCGGGTGGGCGAGTTGTCCTTTGTAACCCCGTTTCGCTACACGCGCATGCTGTTTGCCTTGATCGTTGCAATTCTTGTGTTTGGCGAACGGCCAGACACGCTAACGCTTCAGGGCGCTGCAATAATTGTGGCGGCTGGATTGTTCACCCTTTGGCGGGAAACGAAAGCAACCTAGCCTTTCGCACCTGATACAAGGTGCAGCCATAAGTGACAGAGGGCGGCTTTGGCGGGACAAATCTGTCGTTCAGGTGCTATTAACTGCGCGGAGCAAAGGCCGAAGGCCGCCGCGCATCGCCGGGCCGCCCCCACGGCACGGCGAATGGGCGGCTTCGCGCTAACATCCACCGTCCACAAACTCTCAATAGCTGTCGCTGAGGTTCTTTTGTCAGGTGCCCAACACTAGAAACTGCAATCAACTGCCGCTATAGACAGCGCAAGCATCATTTCAGCCAGCAGGGGCACCCCATGAGCACGATTATCGACATTATTGGCCGCGAAATTCTGGACAGCCGGGGCAACCCCACAGTCGAAGTAGATGTGATCCTTGAAGATGGCACGCTAGGGCGCGCTGCCGTCCCCTCGGGCGCGTCAACCGGCGCACATGAAGCTGTGGAGCGCCGCGATGGCGACAAGTCCCGCTATATGGGCAAGGGCGTGCTGGATGCCGTGGCCGCAGTGAATGGCGAGTTGGCCGAGGCGCTGGTGGGGTTTGACGCGACCGAACAGGTCGGAATTGATGCCACCATGATCGAACTGGACGGCACCGCCAATAAGGGCCGGATCGGGGCGAATGCCATTTTGGGTGTGTCGATGGCTGTGGCGAAGGCGGCTGCCGATTACACCGGCCAGCACCTGTTTCGCTATGTCGGCGGCACCTCGGCGCGTACATTGCCCGTGCCGATGATGAATATCATCAATGGGGGCGAGCATGCCGACAACCCCATCGACATTCAGGAATTCATGATCATGCCCGTGGCCGCGGCCAATATCCGCGAGGCCGTGCGCATGGGTGCAGAAGTGTTTCATACACTGAAAAAGGAACTCTCGGATGCGGGCCTGTCCACCGGGATCGGTGACGAAGGCGGCTTTGCGCCCAACCTGTCGAGCACCCGCGAAGCGCTGGATTTCATCCTGAAATCCATCGAGAAAGCAGGCTACAAGCCGGGTGAGGACATTTTCCTTGCGCTGGATTGTGCCGCGACCGAATATTTCCGCGACGGGAAATACCACATGGTGGGCGAGGGCAAGGTCATGACCCGCGACGAGAATGCCTCGTATCTCATGGGGCTGGTAAAGGATTATCCGATCATTTCGATCGAGGACGGCATGGCCGAAGATGATTGGGACGGCTGGGCCAAACTCACCACCTTGATGGGCGACAAGGTGCAGCTTGTGGGCGATGATCTATTTGTTACCAACCCGAAGCGACTGGCCGAAGGGATTGAAAATGGCTGCGCCAACTCTTTGTTGGTCAAGGTGAACCAAATCGGCACATTGACCGAAACACTGGCCGCAGTTGATATGGCACATCGCGCGCGGATGACCTGCGTGATGTCGCACCGCTCTGGCGAGACAGAGGATGCGACGATCGCAGATCTAGCGGTCGCTACAAATTGCGGGCAAATCAAGACAGGTTCTCTTGCGCGCTCTGACCGGCTGGCGAAATACAACCAGCTTATCCGCATTGAGGAAGCACTGGGCGAAACGGCTGTCTATGCAGGGCGTTCTATCCTGCGATAAAAGGTCAGCTTTGCATCCATATTGGCCCGCAGTTTACTGCGGGCCTTTTTGATGCACGATAGTTAAAATTTGCTGCATTTTAAGTGGACGCGTTAGGAAGTTGATAAGCCTGATCGGGAATACTGATTTCAATAAGTATTTTCAGTTTCTTGCAAGATATGGAGGCAAGAATGTCAGCACCGCCTATTCTGCCCGGTATGAACCAGGCATCAGCCCCTGCGCGCGAGACGCCTGCGCAAGCACCATCAACCTCGGTACCGCCGGTCAAGGAAGTTGCGCGCACATTAACCACATCTGCCGTGCAGCAAGCGCAAGCATCAAGTGAAAGTGACGATCTGGCACGGCTGAAACGTGCGATCCTGGAGGACAAGCGCGCGCGACTGGTCGGGCCATCTCCGGCTTTTCAGGTGTCCTTGTTACAGCATTTACATGAAACGCAGGGCGATCCACCCGCCGAAGTGGAAACCACAGCTGAAACCCCGCCAGCCGCGCAAGAGAATACGCCCGAAGCGCCCGATCGCTGGGGCGACAACGCATCTTACAAGACGCTTCAAGGCATGTCAGATACAGACGGCACCCGCGATCCGGCATTCAAACATAGTATCTGAGGGCCGGATACGCCCTCGCGGAGCAAATACCCAATGCATTGAAAACCGTTAGCCGCGAAGCGTACCGCCTGTCGCTTTTTCGACTTTCTCGATGATCTTGCGGCTGATGCTCTCGATATCCTCGTCTGTCAATGTGCGTTCCACAGGCTGCAAACGGACCGAGATCGCAAGCGATTTGCGGCCTTGTCCAAATTGCGCCTCGGCTTTGGGGCCGGTGAATTCATCAAACACCTGCACGTCCGCAATCAGCGCCTTGTCGGCACCAGCCGCCGCATTGACCACATTCAGCGCCTCAACCTGAGCGTCGAGAACGAAAGCATAGTCTCGTTCCACCGGTTGCAGGGTGCTGATGCTGAGTGATTGGCGTGTGGTCTTGCGCGCCTTGGGCAAAGGCGGGTTCTCGATATAGACCGTAAAGCCAACAACTGGCCCTTTCAGATCAAACGCCTTGATGACCTTTGGGTGCAACTCTCCGAATACGGCAAGGGGCAGCTTCGGCCCAAGGCTGATAACGCCTGCCCGCCCCGGATGGAACCAGCCGGGCAGCTTGCGATGGATCTGGAACTTTGCAGGCGCACCGATGGCGGCCAGCACCGCCTCGGCATCGGCCTTGGCATCATACAGATCAACAGACCGGCGGCTGCCGAACGGATCGCGCGGGGCTGTCGCGCCAACCAGAATACCAGCGGCCTGAATATGCTGCTCGCCCGGTTCACCCCCACTGAAAACGGGGCCAACTTCGAATAGGGCAAGGTCTGGCGCGCCGCGCGCCTGATTGCGCGCTGCGGCCTGCAACAGTCCCGGCAGCAGATCAGGGCGCATATGGGTCATCTCTGACGAAATCGGATTCTCCAGCCGGACCGCGTCGGCCCCGCCGCCGAAAGCGCTCGCGGATCCGGCGTCAATGAAACTGTAGCTGACGCATTCGTTATAGCCCTGCCCTGCCAGAACGCGGCGCGCCGCGCGTTCGCGCAACTGCATCGGTGTCAGGATTGGGCGCGCAACACCTGCCTGTGGACGCGGCAGAGGCTTGCCCTGCAACTTACTGAGCGATGCGACGCGCGCGATCTCCTCGATCAGATCGGCGGCGCCCAGAATATCCGGCCGCCAGGATGGCGGGCTGGCCTGATCGCCAGTCAGTGCAAAGCCAAGCGCGGCAAGTGTTTCACGCTGCGCGCCCTCTGGTATGTTCATTCCAACCAGCGAATGCACACGCGTCGGGTCAAACTGGTAGCTGCGCGTTGTATCGGGCACAGCACCGTCAGATACCACCTCGGACGCCTCTCCGCCGCACAGGTCCAGCACCATGCGGGTCGCCATTTCAAGCCCGTCCAACGTGAAGGCCGGATCAACCCCGCGCTCAAACCGGTAGCGCGCATCAGAATTGATTTTCAGCGCGCGGCCTGTGGCAGCGATAGTGATCGGGTCCCAATAAGCGGATTCGAGAAATACATTCACTGTCTCATCTGTGCAGCCCGAATGCTCGCCCCCCATGATCCCTGCAATGCTCTCAATGCCGGCAGTGTCGGAAATGACCATCTGCCCGGCTTCCAGCCGGTAGGTCTTGTCATCCAGCGCCAGCACTTCTTCGCCGCCTTTTGCAGGATGAATCTGCAACCCGCCTTTGACCTTGTCAGCATCGAATACATGCAAGGGACGGTTCTGATCGAATGTGAAGAAGTTGGTTATATCCACCAGCGCCGAGATCGGACGCAGCCCAATGGCGCGCAGGCGCTTTTGTAACCAATCCGGCGAAGGGCCATTTTTGACACCACGAATGACGCGGCCTGCAAAAAGCGGGCAGCCTTTTTCCTTTAACTCGGGTGCAATCCTGACCGAAACAGGGCTGGCAAAACTGCCTGTAACCGGGGCAACCGATTGCGGTTTCAGCGTGCCAACACCGCGTGCCGCCAGATCGCGCGCAATCCCGCGCACGCCCAGCGCATCGGGGCGATTCGGGGTGATGGCAATGTCGATTACCGGATCATTCAACCCTGCATAGTCAATGAAACGTGCGCCAAGGGGCGCGTCGTCAGGCAGGTCAATAATGCCGTCATGCGCGTCTGAGAGCATCAACTCGCGCTCGGAACACAACATCCCGTTGCTGGCCTGCCCGCGAATGACACCGGGTTTCAGATCGACTCCCGTGCCGGGGACATGCGTGCCTACGGGGGCAAACACCCCGCGCATACCCGTACGCGCATTGGGCGCGCCGCAAACGACCTGCACTTCCTCGCTGGGCGCATCAGGGCCATTGGGCCATGTTTCGACACGGCAAAGGCGCAAACGGTCGGCATCGGGGTGCTGCGCAGCCTCGATCACTCGGGCAATGCGAAAGGCGCCAAGGCTTTGCGCGGGGTCGATAACCTCTTCGACCTCTAGCCCCAGATCGGTCAAAGCCTCAGTGATCTGGTCCAGTGTAGCGTCGGTTTCCAGATGATCCTTAAGCCAGGACAGCGTGAATTTCATGTCTCTTCCCCGAATTCGCCTGCACGACAATCAGGCAGCGGCCTAGCCGAAAATTCCAGCCATGAAAAGCCGCTTGCCCAACCGGTCACGACGCCAATTTCACCTAGCGCTTACGCACATCGGTGTTGTCGTCTTCATCTTCATCCTCTTCATCATCGGGAAGGTTGAAGAAACTGTCTGCATCGCTGTAATCGGCAGCGGTGCTGGTGCGCTCTGGCTCTGCATTCATGTCGCTGATCGAGAAATTCTCCAGCCCGGCAATACCGGCGGGCATTTTCGGCTCTGCATCGTCTTCGAGGGATTGCTCGGTCGAGACAAGTTTGCGACGTTCGTCATCGCTCATGACCCCGCCTTCGGCAGCGCGCTTGGCGGCAGCTTTCTGCACTTCCTTATCCAGTTCGGACTGGCGGCACAGGCCCAAGGCAACCGGGTCGATGGGCTGCAAATTGGAAATGTTCCAATGCGTACGTTCGCGGATCGCATCAATCGTGGAATTGGTCGTGCCGACCAGACGGCGAATCTGCGCATCGGCAAGTTCGGGGTGAAATTTCACCAACCACAAGATCGAGGCCGGGCGGTCCTGACGTTTGGACAGTGGCGTGTAGCGCGGGCCACGACGTTTTTCTTCACCCTGCGCGGCAGGGTTGTATTTCAACTTGAGCACGTAGCGCGGGTCTTTTTCGCCACGCTCGATTTCGATCGGGTCAAGCTGGTTATTGGCGACCGGGTCGAACCCTTTCACACCGCCTGCGACATCGCCATCGGCAATGCCCTGCACTTCCAATTCATGCAGGCCGCAGAAATCTGCAATCTGCTTGAAGCTGAGCGTCGTGTTATCGACCAGCCAGACAGCGGTCGCCTTGGGCATCAATGGTTTTGACATGACATCAACTCCTGTCATACGAGCGCGGGCAATGCGCATGCTTCATCGGGCGCCGGGACTTCGGCTGCAGGGCGGACCTGCGTTTCCACGATTTCTGGAATGATGGCCTTATAACGAGTGTATGGCACGAGGGAAAGAAGAAATGCGTAGAATCACGCTTGCGGCACTGGCAATTCTGGCTTTGTTGGGCTGGGTTCTGCTGGAGATGCGCGACGAGCGGCCGGGATCTGACGGCTATCTGGTCCTCGCGCTGAGTTGGACACCAAGCTGGTGCGCTGTTGAAGGGGCCGCGCGCGGCGATGCGCGCTGTCAGGCCGGGTCTGGCGCGGGGTGGCTGGTGCATGG
>SLAT01000157.1 GCA_007126715.1 Roseinatronobacter sp. | reverse complement strand
TCGCGTTCGCGGAAGATGATGTGATCGCCGATCACATGGCCATTGGGCGTGACGGGCACGAAGTGCTTTGCGCGGTTCAACTCGAAATTCGAGAAGCTGTTGATGCCGTGATGGCTGAGAAATTCAGTCGCTTGCGGGCCTTCGACGATCACCTCGTCCATATGATGCGACTGATCGAACAGGACCGCGGTTTTGCGCCATGCTTCCTGCTCAACGCGCCAATTGGAAAATTCAGGCGCAACAACCGGGTAGACATACATCCCGACTTTTGAGTTGCGCAGCATCTGCACCGGATTGCCAGCGGCTGCCATTGCTGTGGTCAGACTTTGTGTCATATCGACTCCCCCCTAGATGTCATAATGTATACATAAATTAAGGAAGTTTGGGGGGTAAATCAAGAAATAACTCGCAATCTGGCGGGTATTTTCGCAACCATGTATACATGGGCGGGCTAGTCTGTCAGCAAGGCCAGGCTTGCAACGCCTTCGCGCAATACACCTTCATGTGACAGTAAGAACTCTACATTGCGGCGCGCGGCGCGGGCGTGTTCGCGGGCCAATGCCTCTGCGCGCCCGCTTTCGCGCCCTGCAATCGCTTCTAGAATTGCGATATGTTGGGCTTGTGCGGAGATCAGCGTGCGTTGCAAGGCGTCAATCCTGTCATGGTCCTCCAGGAATGCCGAGGGCGAGGCGAAGGGCAGGGCAGTAATGCGCGCCAATTCACGCTGGAGGGTGGCGCTTTGGGCCATTGCGGCAAGTTGATCGTGAAATGCTGTGTTCAGGCTGGAATAGGCTTCTATATCAACAGCTTGATCTGCAAGAACCCGGTCGATTTCGCGCAAGATGGTTTGTGCTTTTGCCAGGTTTTCGGGGCTGGCGCCGCGCTCTGCGGCGTAGCGGGCGGCGGTGCCTTCTAGCACGCCACGCAGGTCGATTGTATCCACCACATCGGCCAGTGCGAAGCTGCGCACGATAAACCCGCCGCCGCTGCCGCGCTCCAGCAACCCTTCTTCGGCGAGGCGAGAAAGGGCCGCGCGGATCGGCGTGCGTGAAATCGCCAGCTCTTCGGCCAGCGCGACCTCGTAAAGCCGGGTGCCGCCCGTGATCGCACCGCTCAGGATGCGTTGCCGCAAGCCCAGCAGCGCTTTTTGCGTTTGTGTCAGCGATTCATGTGCCATGTCTACCTGCTACAAAAAGTATACAGGCGATATTATGCCATTCTGGGGCATATGTATACATTCGCAGTCAGCGGGGCCGTGCCGGAATGTCCAAGAGGTTCGACCGATGCGGCGCTAGGGATGCAGGTTTTCATGTGCCAATGTCACCGTCACATGGCCCAGCCCAGCGATTTCGCCTATTATGGTGCGGCCCGGTGTGAAATAGGATAGCCCTGTCAAGGAACCGGTGATGAGGGTCTGGCCCGGCTGTATTCCACCACAATGTACCCCCAGATGCCTGTTGAGACGTTCCAGATTTGCCAATGCAGAGCCACCGGGAACCGAAACCGTATCGTCCAGACATATATGAGTGCCGTCTGCAAGTTTTACCCTGACTGTGCTGAAATCGGTGCCGTCCCACGCCTGCGGACCCGTTCCGACGACCAAACCTGCATTCATCTGAAAATCGCAGAACTTCCAATCTTCTGACAGGGCTTGTGTGTCCAGCCGACTGTCAACCAGTTCAAGCACTGCATAGGGGCGCAGATAATCTTGCAGGCGTGGTGGCAAGTCCCCCGGGGGCAGGGCTTGGATCACCTTGAAGCCGATTTCCAATTCGATCCCCAACATGTCCCGCACCGCGCGCGCCGCGCCATTCGCAACGGTATAGATAGCGGGCAAGGGCGCCAATATGGGCAAACCGTCAAGGACATTTCCAACCTTGAACCCAGCTACAGCCCCGAGGGTCGCTGCAACCTTGGTCTGAATTGCCAGAATCTCGGCACGGGACAGCGATCTTTGCGGAGCAGTTATCCGTGTGCCTGTTCTGTGGGCTGAAATCAGTGCGGTTGCGATCTGGTCTATCGATGCCATCGCGGCCCTACGGGTTCCCGACATCTTGGGCTTTCGCCACCATGCGACGCGCAATCTCTATTGCGGCTGTCGTTCCATCGACAAGTGGCAGCTTCACCTGCGGCGCGAAATTCGCGGCCAGACCAGCCAGCGGCCCCCCGCCAAGAACAATGCTGTCAATCCCGCCCGCCTTGGCGCGTTGTTGGCATAGGTGCAGCAGGGGCTCTGCCAATTCCTTGTGGATATTGCCGGGGTCTGTCCAGATCCCGTCTTGCAGGACCGTGACATCGGCCAGATGATCCAGCAGCCCGTAATGTTCGACAATCGCGCGCAGCGATCCCTTTACGCTGGGGCTGAACGATACGATAGAAAAGCGCGGACCATGTTCAAGCGCACGCCTCAATGCAGCATCGGCAATTCCAACAACTGGTTTGCTCGTCAGTGCGCGCACCTGATCCAGCCCCGTATCCCCGAAGGATGCAAGAACTATGGCGTCCATCCCATGATGATATCGCTCTACCGCAGCCAGCACCCCTTGCATTGCAAGCGCGCTGTCGGCGGGTGATACAATGAGGTCGGGGCCGAACGCGGCTGGCACTGTTTGCACCACCTCTCCGGGCTGGATTGCCGCTTGCGCGGCCAGATCTATGCGTCTGGTTACACCAAGCGAGGTGTTTGGATTCACAACAAGTATGCGCATGTTAAGAGAGTATCACCGAGGGAAGCCACAGGGAAATCGCGGGAAACACATTGACCAGTGCCAGCGCGATCAGCATCGCGCCGATAAACCACATCATGGAGGGGATGATCTGCGCCAACGAGATGCGCGCAATCGCGCAGGTGATCAGCACGACCGAGGCGACAGGCGGGGTTTGCTGCCCGATGCCCAGATTGATCGTGACAATCAGGCCAAAATGCACACGATCAATTCCCAGCTGGTCAGCCAGCGGCAAGAAGATCGGCACCAGCATCAGAATAGCGGGCGTGCCGTGCACGATGGTTCCGGCCAGCAGAAAAAACACATTGATCGCCAGCAGCACGACCCAGTAATTTTCGGAAATTCCAAGGATTGCATTGGCAATGTCTTGCGGGATGCGCTGGTTGGTCAGATACCACCCCAGAAGCGTCGATGTGGCGACGATGAACATCAGCATGGCGCTGCGTTTGCCCGCGATACGCAGCGTGTCCAGAAACACCCGCCACGTCACAGTGCGGTAGAGGAATGCGGCCATCACGATGGACCAGAGTGCAGCCACGGCCCCTGCTTCGGTTGCGGTGAAAACGCCACCCAGAATGCCAATCAGAATAAGGATCGGCAGGGTCAGCGGCAGTGCTGCGTCCTTGCCTGTGGACGCAACACGCGCCCATGAAAACGCGCCTTCAGTCGGGTAGCCGCGTTTTACGGAAATGAAATAGGCAGTCATGATCAGCAAAAAGCACACCAGAAACCCCGGCAGGATACCCGCCGCAAAAAGCTGCGCGATCGAGGCATTGGCGACATAGGCATACAGGATCAGGTTCAGGCTGGGGGGCACAATGATCGCCATTGTCGCCGAGGTCGATGTGACGGCAGCCGCAAAAGCCGCCGGATAGCCGCGCTTTTTCATCTGCGGGATCATGACTGACCCGATGGCGGCGGCATCTGATGTTGCAGTGCCCGATATTTCCGAGAAGAACAGCGATGTCAGAATGTTCACATGCGCCAAGCCGCCGCGAATATGCCCGACCAGCGATGACGCGAAAGCAATCAGCTTTTCCGCGATCTTGCCTTGGTTCATGATCTCACCAGCAATCATGAACAAAAGTGCGGCAACCAGCAGGTAGTTATTTGCCCCGCCAAACGGGATCAGCCCGATGATCTGGGGCACAACGGCAGGGTCCAGCATGATCATGACCGATGCCGTTACCCCAAGCACGAAGGCAATCGGCATGCCCATCATCAACAGGCCGATCAGAAGGATAAGGATGATATAGCCAGGGTCCAGAAACATCAGCCGTCACTTTCCGTCATAAGGTCATGGGGGTTGATCCGGTTTGTCATCAGCCCCACGAACCGGACCAGACAGATCAGTACGATCAGTGCACCGCCCAGCGGCATTGCGCCGCGAAACAGCATCACCGGAAGGTCGACGGAAATCAGTTGTCGCGCGCCAAAGCTGAGCGCGGCTTTGCCACCATACCACGCCAGCAAACCGCCGAGCCAAGCCATCATCAGCAGGTTCAGGCCCATCACAACCCGCTGCACAAGCTCCGGCAGGCTTCGCACGACACTGTCAAAGCCCAGATGCTCGTTTGTGCGGGTCAAATAGGCCGCCCCGATAAAGGTCAGGGCGGCCAGCATATGTGCGGGCAACTCTTCCCCCCACGAGACGGAAGAATTCAGGATGAAGCGCGAATAGACCGCGTAATTCAGCAAGACCAGAAGCGCCCCGGCCATGAAGATGACAAAGGCGTCCAGCACCCATAGCAACGCAGCGTCCAGACGCTGAACGATTTTCTCAATCATCTCCATGACCGCGGTCCATCACTCGATTCCAAGCGCGCTGAGTGTCGCCGCGACCATGTCCGCGCCAGCGACATCCACGAAAGTGGCGCTTTCGTAAAGCGGCTGCGCTGCGGCTTGAAATGCTGCGAAATCGACCTCGTTTATGGCGATCTTGTCTGCCAGATCGGCCACAACCGAGGCATCGGTTTCATCACCCCAGTCAAATGTCCATGACGCCATATCTGCAGCGATTTCAAGTAACTGATCGCGCGTCTCTTCATCAAGGCTGGCCAGAAAGGGTTCGCCAAACAGCAGGAATGTGGGCAGATAGACATGGTTTGACATCGACATGTAGCCCTGCACTTCATACAGGCGGGCAGAGTCCGTGATCTGTGCCGGGTTTTCCTGACCGTCGACAACACCCTGATCCAGTGCAGAATAGACTTCGCCAAAGGAAAGCGGCGTTGCATTGGCGCCCAGCGTGTTAAACATCTCGACCCGCTGGCGGCTGGTGGGAGTGCGGATTTTCAGGCCGACCAGATCGTCCGGTGTTACAATCGGGCGGACAGAATTGGTGATCACCCGAAAGCCGTTATCCCAAAGTGCTGCCAGACGCATGCCATTGCCTGCAAACCCTTCGGCCAGCATTTCACCTGCCGGGCTGGCGGCAAAGGTCTGCACCGCAGCGCGGTCAGCAAACAGATAGGGCAGGTCGAAAATCGCCGCGCGCGGGTTGATCTGCACCACAGCAGAGGCGGACAGGGATGCGTGATGCGTCCCAAAACCAAGCCCTTGCAGCACATCTTCTTCCGAGCCCAGCGTGTTGCCCATGAAAATCTGGACGTCGATTTTGTCCGACATCGCCGCCTCAACGCGCTGCGCATATTCAGTCAGGAACACATGCGCAAAGGACCCATCGGGCAGAGAAGAGTTGATTTGCAGGACAGTCGGATTGGCAAGCGCTGTGAAGGGCAGTGACACGGCAACAGCAGAGCTGAGCAACAGGGTGCGAATGGTCATGTTGGAATTCCTTTGTCTGGTTTCAGGTTACATGTTGAATTTTTCGTCCTTGGTAAAATTTTTGCACAGATCTGGTAATTCTGAAAAACAATTTTCGCGATGATCCTCTTGAAAACCCTTTTTCCACTGTCTGCCGTCTTGTTTGCGCGCACTGCGCATAATTTTTGGCCAGTTTTGAATCGACACCCGTCCTGTCGAGTGCGACTCAGCCCGGCATTGCAAGGGGTAGCGCCTGCTGGATGCTATGGGCCAGACCCAGAAGCATTGGTTCAGAATACCGTTTCCCGATCAGTTGCAGTCCGACGGGCATTCCGTTGGAATCGAGTCCGATCGGAACCGACACAGCCGGAAATCCGGTCAGCGTGATCAGGTAGGTCTGCGCAAGCCAATCCACATAATTCGACAGCGTTCGCCCATTGATCTGGTCGGGATAATTCACCTCGACCGGAAAGGGGGGGACGGGCACTGTTGGCGTGGCAATCAGATCGCAGGTTTCAAACTCTGCCAGCACGCGCAGCCAAGCCTGCTTCTGTTGCGCCCGCGCCTGCGCGATTTGCAGTGAGGTGACTTTCAACCCTGCCTCGATATTTCCGCGCAAAGACGGGTTCAGGTCATCCAGCCGTTCAAGATAGGGGGCATAATTGCATACCATCCATTGGCCGCGCAAAAGCTGATAGGCGGCGTTGCTGTCGGACAGGGACAAGGCGCTGTCGCGCAAGCTCACGCCCAGGGCGGGCAGTTCCAAAAGCCCTTTTTCACAGCAGCGCGCCACATCTGCGTCAATGCCAAGACCCGCAATGTCGGGGGCATATGCAACACGCAATCCGCGCGGGTCGAAACGCGCAACGTGGTCTGCCAAATCAGTCGGCGCAATGCCCCAGTCCGGCGGGGTCGAGATAGGCGAGAGGTCATCAACCCCGACAATCGCCCCCAGCATCAAGGCGACATCCTGCGCGCTGCGCGCCATCGGGCCGTTGACGCGCCCCATATCCCAAGGCTGTTCAACCGGATCGCTGGCGACAAGCCCGGCAGTCGGGCGCAGACCAACAAGGCCACAAAAGCTGGCAGGTATCCGCAAAGAGCCGCCGAAATCCGTACCCTCTGCCAGCGGGACCATATGCGATGCCAAGGCCGCGGCACCGCCACCAGTAGACCCACCGACCGTGCGCGTGATGTCCCAAGGGTTCACCGTGGCCCCGAAAAGTTCGTTCTTGGTATTGGCCCCGGCGGCAAATTCCGGCGTGTTGGTCTTGCCCACGACAATAGCGCCCGCCGCTTTCAACCTGCGCACAATGGCGGCGTCTTTTACGGGGAAGTTACCAGCCAGCAATTTGGACCCGAACGTCGTGCGGATGCCTGCTGTCTCGGTGACATCCTTGATCCCGACGGGCAAACCTGCCAGCGGCCCCCAGTCGGTTTGTGCTGTGTTATCCAACGCGCGCGCCTGTTCCAGCGCTTGATCGGCGCATAGGGTGACAAAGGCGTTTATCTTGGGATTGCGTTCGGAAATCTGGTCAAGATGGGCCTGCATCACCTCAAGGCAGGACATGTCCCGCCGTCTTAGCCCGGCCTGAATCTGGGTCGCGTTGAGTGCGACAATTTCCATCACGTGACCTTTCGTGCGCCTGTTTCCTGAGCAGTAGTGCCTAAAAATTCTTTATCACATAATTTAATTGTGAAAAAATAATTTCTTGGGTTGTTCGGTGTCATGTCGGGTCATAGCGTTGTGTTGCGCTGAATATTTAGTCGGTTCGCGCAAAAAGGAGGTGCTCATGGTCTTGTCAGGACCCCGTCCGTCACAGGCTTTGTCGACACGCATGTTCGCGGCGCTGGCAAAAGAGACGGCCGATTCTCCGGGTGTCAC
>SLAT01000196.1 GCA_007126715.1 Roseinatronobacter sp. | reverse complement strand
TGGACAGGGTTGGCGCGCTTTTGGGTGTAAAGGCAGGGGGGTATTTCCCCGGCAATGCCGCGCGCAACATTCCCAACCACCAGAGCACGGTGTATCTGTTTGACCCCGATAGCGGCAAGCCCACGGCGATGGTCGGGGGAAACCTGTTGACGGCGCTGCGCACGGCGGCGGCGAGTGCGATTTCGATCAAGCATCTGGCGCGGGCGGATTCGGAGGTGCTGGGCATGGTCGGTGCGGGCCATCAGAGTGCGTTCCAGATGCGCGCGGCAGTGCGGGCGCGGGGGTTCAAGAAGGTGATCGGCTGGAATTATCACCCCGAGATGCTATCGCGGCTGGCAGATACGGCCGCGGAACTGGGGTTGCCCTTTGAGGCAGTGAGCCTTGAACAGCTTGGGGCCGAGGCGGATGTGATCATCACGATCACATCCAGTTTTGATGCGATCTTGCAAGATGACCATATTCGCCCCGGCACGCATCTGGCCTGCATGGGCACGGATACCAAGGGCAAGCAGGAAGTGGATGCCGCGATACTGGCGCGTGCCTCGGTGTTTACAGATGAGGTTGCGCAATCGGTCAGTATTGGCGAGGCGCAGCATGCGGTTGCGGCGGGGCTGTTATCCGAAGCGGCGATTGCAGAGATTGGCGCGGTGATTAACGGGGCACATTCCGGGCGCGCGAGTGCTGAAGAAATAACCGTTTTTGATGGCACTGGTGTAGGCTTGCAAGATCTGGCGGTCGCCTCTCGCGCGGTGGAACTGGCGGTTGCGCGGGGCCTTGCGCAAGAGATCGCGTTCTAAGCAGGCGAGGCCGCACGCGCAGGACGCCTTGCGCTGAACTGGATATCGTGGCGCAAGCGCTTTGCGCCGCGCCACATTTATCGGCCTGCGCAAAGGCGTGGTTCGAAAATCTCAACCTCTGACACAAGGCGCATTTCCGGCCCCGGGGCGGAGAGAGTCTGATGTAATGGTGTATCTTGTGAAATCCGTGTAGTTGTCGCTACATTCTGTGTAAAAGACGACATGATGAAGATTGCGTATTTCGATATTTCTGGTCTTGCCCTGATCACACCGCGCCGGTTCGGGGATGCGCGGGGTTGGTTCGCGGAAACGTGGAATCAATTGGCCTTGGCACAGGCCGGGCTGGTGCTGCCAGAGTTCAAACAAGACAATCACAGCTATTCACAGCCCCGCCACACGTTGCGCGGGCTGCATTATCAGCGACCACCGCGCGCGCAGGACAAGCTTGTCCGGTGCTCTCGGGGGCGGGTGCTGGATGTGGCCGTCGATGTGCGCAAGGGATCGGCCAGCTACGGGCAATGGGTTGCGGTGGAGTTGTCTGCCGAGAACGGGGCGCAGTTATTTGTGCCCAAGGGCTTTTTGCACGGGTTTCTGACCCTGACCGAGGATTGCGAGGTGCAGTATAAATGCACCGATATCTATGCGCCGGAATGTGATGGCGCGGTTGCGTGGGACAGTGTCGGCATAGACTGGGGAACGGATACTCCGGTGCTGTCTGACAAGGATGCGCGTGCGGTTGCCTTTGCCGATTTCATCACTCCGTTTCAACTTGAAGGCTAAACCATGAAGATTCTGGTCACGGGCGGCGCAGGCTTTATCGGTTCAGCCGTGGTGCGGCTGGCGGTGGCGCGAAGACATCAGGTCGTCAATCTGGATGCGCTGACCTATGCCGCCTGTCTGGAAAATGTGGCGATGGTCGCAGACAACCCGGCTTATGCGTTCGTTCAGGCCGATATTCGCGACCGCGCCGCATTGGAGACTATCTTTGCCGCCCACCAGCCTGACGCTGTCATGCATCTTGCGGCAGAGAGCCATGTTGACCGTTCGATAGATGGGCCGGGTGATTTCATTTCGACCAATGTGACCGGCACATATACGCTGCTGGAGGCAGCGCGCACGTATTGGCAGGGGCGGGGGCGGCCACAAGAATTCCGGTTTCACCATATCAGCACTGATGAAGTGTTCGGTAGCCTTGGTCCTACGGGGCGGTTTTCCGAAGACACGGCCTATGATCCGCGCAGCCCGTATTCGGCCAGCAAGGCGGCTTCCGATCATCTGGTGCGGGCGTGGCATCATACTTACGGCTTGCCTGTGGTGATGACGAATTGTTCGAACAATTACGGGCCTTATCACTTCCCGGAAAAGCTGATCCCCGTCACCATCCTGAATGCGCTGGCCGGAAAGCCACTGCCAATTTATGGCGACGGATCGAATGTGCGTGACTGGCTGTATGTCGAGGATCATGCCGATGCACTGTTGCTGGTGCTGGAAAAGGGGCGGCTGGGCCGCAGTTACAATATCGGTGGCGAGAACGAGCGCACGAATCTGGAACTGGTCCGCACGCTTTGCGCGATCCTTGACGAGATGCGACCAAAGCTGCAGGGCGCTTACGCAGATCAGATCAGCTTTGTTGCTGACCGCCCCGGCCATGATGCGCGCTATGCGATTGATCCGACCCGCATCTGCGAAGAACTGGGCTGGCGCCCCTCGGTCACGGTGGAAGAAGGGTTGCGGCGCACTGTCGCGTGGTATCTGGAAAATGAGGAGTGGTGGCGGCCACTGCTGGCGCGTGGTGGCGTCGGGCAGCGCTTGGGGCAGGGTGTGGGGGCCAAGGTATGATCCTTGTTTTTGGCAGAAACGGTCAGGTGGCAACAGAAATTGCCCGACTTGCCCCGGATGCCCGAATGCTTGGGCGCGACGCGGCTGATCTGTCCCGTCCTGCTGAGTGTGCCGAAGCGATCCGCCTTGCGGCACCGCGCGCTGTGATCAACGCTGCCGCCTATACGGCAGTGGACCGGGCCGAGAGCGAAGAAGAGCTTGCAAATGTGATCAACGGTGCCGCGCCTGCGGAAATGGCGCGCGCTTGTGCGGCGCTGGGCATTCCACTGGTTCATATTTCGACCGATTATGTTTTTAATGGTGCGGGCGATGCCCCTTTTGCGCCGACACATCCACCTGCGCCTTTGGGGGCTTATGGCCGCTCGAAGCTGCTAGGCGAGGAGGGGGTGCGCGCGGCGGGGGGCACTCATGCCATTTTGCGCACGGCTTGGGTCTTTTCGGCGCATGGGGCCAATTTCGTCAAAACCATGCTGCGTCTGGGGGGCGAGCGCGACAGTCTGCGCGTTGTGGCCGACCAGATCGGTGGGCCAACGCCTGCGCGCGCGATTGCCAGCGCCTGTCTGGAAATGGCCGCGCAGTTGCAGGGTGCCCCCGAGAAAACCGGCACATATCATTTCAGCGGGGCACCGGAGACAAGCTGGGCAGATTTTGCCCGCGCGGTCATGGGGGCCGCCGGTCTGGCCTGCCGGATCGAGGATATTGCCAGCATCGATTACCCCACAGTCGCAAAACGCCCGGCGAATTCGCGGCTGGATTGCGCGGCGCTGTCCGAATTCGGGCTGCAAAGGCCGGACTGGCGACACGGGCTGAAAGACGTATTGCACGAATTGAGAGGCATATCATGAGCACGCGCAAGGGCATCATTCTGGCTGGCGGGTCAGGAACCCGGCTGTTCCCTGTGACGATGGGCATCTCGAAGCAGCTTTTGCCGGTCTATGACAAGCCGATGATCTATTATCCGCTCTCGGCCCTGATGCTGGCCGATATTCGAGAGATTGCGATCATCACCACGCCGGAAGATCAGACGCAGTTTCAGCGCCTGCTGGGTGATGGCAGCCAATGGGGCCTGCGTTTCAACTGGATCACGCAAGCAAGCCCGGACGGGCTGGCGCAAGCCTATTTGCTGGCTGAGGATTTTCTGGCCGGCAGTCCGTCGCTGATGGTGTTGGGCGACAATATCTTTTTCGGCCACGGCCTGCCCGAGATGCTGGCGCGCGCAGATGCGCAGACGGTGGGTGGAGCCGTGTTTGGCTACCGCGTGGCGGACCCTGAACGCTATGGCGTGGTTGATTTCGACGCTGATGGACAGGTGCGCGCCATTATCGAGAAACCGCAAGTACCGCCCTCTAATTATGCGGTGACGGGGCTGTATTGCCTTGATGGCACAGCCCCGCAAAAGGCCCGCAGGATTACCCCTTCGGCGCGGGGCGAGTTGGAGATTACGACGTTGCTGGAGTTGTATCTGTCCGAAGGAACCTTGTCGGTGCAAACAATGGGGCGCGGCTATGCATGGCTGGATACCGGCACCCATGAAAGCCTGCTGGATGCGGGCAATTTTGTACGCACACTGGAAGCGCGCCAAGGCTTGCAGATGGGAAGCCCAGACGAGATTGCGTATGCAAAGGCATGGATAGACAAGGCCGCCATGCAGGAGCGGGCAGAGCTTTATGCCAAGAATGCGTATGGCGCGTATCTTTCAAGCCTGATCGGGTGAAACAGGGCGACCCGTCAGACGGGCCGGAATGCGTGTATGTATCTGTGTCATGCGAAAGCGCGCTGGTGGTGCTTGAACGCGCGGGGAAATCATCCGATAACACCCCGATCGCGGCCCGAGCGGAGAAATGACTGTGACTATGCGTGAACCGAACGGGCTGGTGGCATGATGCTGTCGTCGTCATCAAGTGTTTTTCCGGAAGGCCAAAGGCCAGCCGACCCGCGATTATGCATCGCGACGGGTCGGTATGTGCGCAGCGGTGAAACCTTCGTCAACAGGCATATCGAGCGGCTGTTTGGGGGAAATACTGTCGTTGTCTGTGGTCGCCGCACTGGCCAGGACACCCTTGGCAAGCCGGTGTTCAGCAGGTTGCAGGGGGTTTTGAAC
The DNA here is from genome assembly GCA_007126715.1 of Roseinatronobacter sp. Classification (GTDB taxonomy): domain Bacteria; phylum Pseudomonadota; class Alphaproteobacteria; order Rhodobacterales; family Rhodobacteraceae; genus Roseinatronobacter. Next base: position 2,690 of record SLAT01000196.1, on the reverse strand, counting down.
CCCGGCGATATAGTGTTGGCGCCTTGGCATCTGTTCCAGAACCACCGCAAATACCGCGCCCCTTTTGTGCCGTTCGGAACCAGCCGGCATAGGCTTGTGGCCTTTCTGGAACGTGAGCGGGTCGATGCTGTTCTGGCTGAGTTCGGCTCTCAGGCGGTGTCGATCTGGCCCGTCTGCAAGGCGATGGGTATTCCGGTTTTCACCTATTTCCGGGGGCGCGATGCCAGTCGCTACCTGCAAACTGCCAGCCGTGTTGAGGGGTATCGGCGTATGATGCCCAATTTGGCCGGGGTTTTTGCAGTGTCGCAGTTTTTGCTTGATAATCTGGCGGCACATGGGCTGGTGCATCCGAACGCGCATGTGGTGCCCAGCGGCACAGATGTTGAGGCGTTCACCCCCGGCGAGAAAACACCGGGCCAGATGCTGTTCGTGGGCCGGTTTGTCGAGAAGAAAGCACCACGATTGACGCTGGAAAGCTTCCTTTCGGTGGCGCAGCGGCACCCGAATGCGCGGCTTGATATGGTGGGTGATGGGCCATTGCTGAACGCGTGCAAGGCGCTTGCTGCAAGCTCTGGTCATGGGGGCAGGGTTGTTTTTCATGGCAGGCAAAGCTCTTTGCAGGTGCGGGCGCATCTGGCGCGTGCCGATATATTTGTGCTGCATTCGGTAACGGGGCAGGATGGCGAAACCGAGGGGTTACCAAGTGCGATACAGGAAGCAATGGCCGCTGGCGCTGCGATCCTGAGCACGCGCCATGCAGGCATTCCCGAACTGGTGGAAGAAGGTGTCTCTGGCGTATTGGTGGATGAAATGGACGCGACTGGCATGAGCGAGGCGATGAACGCGATGCTTGCCGATCCCATCACAACACGCCAGATGGGCGCGCGTGCGCGTGATACCGCGCTTGAGCGGGTTGACTACCGGCGACTTTATCAGAAGGTGGAAACGGTGATCCATCAACAGATTGACGCAAATGCAGGGGCAAAGCGCGGATGACGAAGCCAATGCGGTCCATATGTGCCATGACGACCGTGCGCAATGATGCCATGTTCCTGTCGAAATGGATCAGGCATTACGGCGATGCGCTTGGGCGTGAAAACCTTGTGGTGATCCTGGATGGGCATGACCAGACCCTGCCGGAAGATGTAGGTTTCCTGAATGTCATCCGCCTGCCGCATCAGCCGCTGCCGCGCGTTCCGGCAATGCGGCGGCGTGCGCGCGTGATGTCAAAGATTGCGGCTGGTCTGTTTCACTATTTCGATATGGTGATCGTGACGGATGTGGATGAGTTCATTGTCGTCGACCCAAGCCTGAAACTGGGCCTGCGCGAATACCTCTCCGGGCTGGATCGACCGCCTGCTACCATTTCGGCGCTTTGGCTGGATGTGGGGCAGCATCTCAGGCACGAAGCCCCGCTGGACCCTGACAAGCCCTTTCTGGATCAGCGCAGCTATGCCCATGTTTCGGCGCGCTATACAAAACCGGCGATTGCCACGCGCCCGCTGACATGGGGATCAGGGATGCATCGCATCAAGGGACGGAATTTTCGTATCGACCCCAACCTGTTTCTGTTTCATTTTGGAATGGTGGATTTCGCGCGCTCTACGGGCAAGACTGCTGATCCAGACCGCCTTGCTACCGGCTGGGAAGGCCATCTGGAGCGGCGCGAAAAGCTGTTTTCGATTATCACCAATTCCAGTCCGATGGATGGTGACAGTTATTTTCCAACCGCCCGCCGCAGGCAAACATGGGTCCGCCCGCTTTATGCGCTTAATAAGCCCGGCATGATTCCGGGCGATCCTGTGGTGCAAATTCCGCAGCGGTTTCGTGGGCTTGTTTAGCGCCTCCGATCCGATACAGGGTTCGGTCAAGAGTGGCTAGGGGCCGGATTGAGGGCGTTGGGAACGGTTGGACTAGGTACAAAGCCGCGCAGCGTCGGGCCGCGGTGCGGCGATCCTACCTTTTATCTAAAGCGTTTTATGCAGGCCCAATCCGCGAAAGATCGAATCTTTGCACTGGTGGCAACCCAATCGCCGTGCCGTGGGGGCGGCCCGGCGATGCGCGGCGGCCTACGCCCTTGATTCCGTGCAGGACAAGCCAGCGACCGGCGGCTTTGTCCCGCAATGTCGCGTAAAGCAGTTACCGGCACTCTTTTATGAGGTGCAAAAGACGGGCTTGCAGGCGCGTGGGGAGCTGCGCCAGTTTTGCACATAATCCGGCCGGCTTGGTTTACGTCAGCGCCCCAGAGGGCCGGGAAAAGCCGGATAGCCGAGCAATTCGAAATCCCTAGCATAAAGTTTGCGAACAAGCGCGACGGCGGGTTCCGTATAGTATTCTTCAAGTTTGCTGCTGGCCGAAGTGATCTTGGCGGTGCCTGCTTCGACCTTGTGCGGGCGTGCAAGTCGTTCGGCATGTTCCGGGTCTTGCCCCGTGGCGGCCAAGATGATCCGCATGTCTTTTAGCAGTGTCTCAAGCTTTGCCACATGGTTGAAATGGTCCAGAGGTTGATACAGCAGTTCTGTCTGGGGCCAGAAATGCCGGTTTCTATGTAATCCGCCCTTGTCGAGGAAGGTCAGGAATTTCATGAATCCCTCGGCGGTCGGATCGCCGAAGCCTAAGAAATCGCTGTATTTATTTGATTTACCGGGGCGACCTTATTTAAGAAGCCTGACAGCACTCTTGAAAACGGG
>SLAT01000053.1 GCA_007126715.1 Roseinatronobacter sp. | reverse complement strand
AGGGGATCGAATGGGTCTTTCATCAGATCCAGTGCCCCGACTGGGACCAGCCGATCCGGCAAGGTAATGATTTCATCGTCTGCCGAGAGGCAAAGGTGCCCGGCGTGAATGCCCCCGCCTGGGTGCGCGATATCTATGCCTACTCGATGGCGGTTGTTGCCTTCGCGCTGGTCTTTGGCGCTTTCGCGGCGAACACGCTTTACGGGGCCATGCAGGCCGTGCCCAAAGCCCAGATTGAGACGGCCGAGGCTTACGGCATGTCCCGCCGCCAGGCGTTCCGCCGCATCATCATGCCACAAATGTGGGTCTATGCCATACCGGGACTGTCCAATATCTGGCAAATCCTGATCAAGGCCACGCCGCTCCTGTTTCTGCTGGGGCTTCAGGATGCGGTTTACTGGGCACGCGAACTGGGGGGGCAGAAAACCTCGCTCTACACTTACCCCCATCCTGACTGGCGCGTGTGGTATTTCCTCGTGCTCCTGTGCTTCTACCTGTTCCTGACATGGGCCTCCGAACATGCGTTCGGGCGGCTGAATGACCGCCTCTCGCGCGGGCAGGCCACCGCGGCGGGCGAGCGTCAGAGAAGGGCTGCGGCATGACCCGCCCTGCATCATACACATTTTCTTGCCCTAAATACTCCGGGGGGGCGCGCCTTGGCGCGCGGGGGCAGCGCCCCCGATCCCGCGCGGCAGGGAGGCAGCATGCGAACCTGCGCTGAAAGCTTCGAGGGCTATATCCTGCGCGCGCTTGGGCGCGATTTCGGCGAACGGCTGTTGCCGCGCAATCTTGACATTACCTTGTGTGATCAACTGTTCCTGATCGCCAGTGGGCTGATCTGGAATGTCTATTTCGCCGGTCTTGCGATCCTGTTCGGCTTTTTCCTCGCTGTTGCTGTCGCGGTGGCGAAATTCAGCGAGAACCGGTGGTTCAGCATCCCGGCCAGCACCTTTGTGTTCGTGTTCCGTGGCTCGCCGCTCTTTATCCAGTTCTTTTTCTTCTATTCTGCCTTCGTCTTGCTGCCGCGCGCGGGCATCGACATCCCGCTGGGCTTTGTCACGCTGACCGTGCAAACCTCGTCCCTGACAACGGCACAGGTGGGCGGGTTGATTGTGTTGATCCTGAACACAACCGCCTATTCGGCCGAGTTGTTTTATGGCGCGCTCCGCTCCATTCCCAAAGGCGATCTGGAGGCCGCGGATGCGTATGGCATGAACCCTCTGACCAAGTTTCGCCGCGTCGTGTTTCCGTCCATGTTGCGCCTGGCGTGGCCAAGCTACACCAATGAGGCGATCTTTCTGACACATTCCACCACGCTGGTATTCCTCTCTGCCTTTCCTGCGCGACAGCAAGCGGGCGAGGCATTCTATTACGCGCGATATTTCGTCGATCAGACCTTTAACCCCTTTGTGGCCTACCCAATTGTGGCTGGATATTTCATTTTGCTGACCTTGGCGATTATCGGGTTCTACGGGCTGGTCAACCGGCACCTGAACCGGCATCTGCCAAAGGAACGCCGTCAGCGTATTCGTTTCCGTCCGCAATATATCCGGTGAATCATGGGGCCTGAAGGGTTGCTTAATATCAGAATTGCTGTGCCTGACCTGAATGGGCAAGCGCGCGCCAAACGTGTGCCTGCCGCACAATTCGACAAAATGATGCGCGGAGAGGCGAAGATGCCGCTTTCCGCGCTTAATCTTGATATTTGGGGCAATGATATCGAGGGCAGTCCGCTTGTCTTTGCCACGGGCGATGCCGATGGCTATCTGCGCCCGACCGAGCGGGGGCTATTGCCCATGCCCTGGATCGGACCAGAGGCGGCGATGCTGCCGATGTGGATGTATCACGAGGATGGCCGCCCTTTTGAGGGGGACCCGCGACATGCCCTGTCTGCCGTTGTCGCGCGATTGAAGGCGCGGGATTTGCACCCTGTCACAGCGACCGAGTTGGAATTCTACCTGATTGACGACTCCGGCCCGGAATTCCTGCCACCCGCCAGCCCGGTTTCAGGGCGTCGCGCAATGGGCGCAGCCACCTTGTCCATGCGTATGCTTGATGAATTCAACGCCTTTTTTGACGCGCTGTATGCAGGCTGCGAGGCGATGGGGATAGAGGCCGACACCGCCACATCAGAGGCAGGACCGGGCCAGTTCGAAATCAACCTTGATCACGGTGCAGATCCGCTGAAAATGGCGGATGACACCTGGCTGTTCAAAATTCTGGTGCGCAGGCTGGCCCGCCAGCACGGCATGGCGGCAAGTTTCATGGCGAAACCCTATTCCGGTGTCTCTGGTAGCGGGATGCATATGCATGCCTCGCTGCTGGACGGGTCCGGGCGCAATGTGTTTGACAATGGTGGCCCGGAAGGGTCCGAGATGTTGCATCACGCCATTGGTGGTGTATTGGCGGCCATGCCTGCCTCGACCCTGATCTTTGCGCCGCATCTCAACAGTTACGAGCGGCTGGTCCCGCATGCCCACGCACCGACGGGCGTGTGTTGGGCCTATGAAAACCGAACTGCGTCCGTTCGGGTGCCCTTGGGCGCCCCCAAGGCGCGCAGGCTGGAACACCGCACCGCTGGGGGCGATGTGAACCCCTATCTGATGATGGCGGCGGTTCTGGGGGCGATGCTTGCAGGTATCGAAGACCGGACACAACCACCCGCGCCGGTCACGGGCGATGCCTATGCGTTGGATCTGCCACAAATTCCCGCAACATGGTCTGACGCGCTGGATGTGTTCTCACACTCGCAAGAGATGACACGCATCTTTGATCCCATGCTTATCGACAATATGTGCCGCACCAAGCGTCAGGAAATGGCAGGCGTGAAAGAGATGTCAGATCATGCTGTCCGGGAATTGTATCTGGAATCGGTCTGACGCGGGCAAAAACTGCGCCGGATCGGGGCTGGCCCTTGCATGGGGCTGGGCAGGCGTGTAGAATTTGATCAAATTATGGATGGCCTTGGTATGAAAATCGGAATTCTGCAAACAGGTCAGGCGCCGCAAGACCTGCGCGCACAGCAGGGCGACTACCCCGCAATGTTCGAGCGGTTGCTTGCAGGGCATGGCTTCGACTTCGCGTCATGGCATGTCGAGGGGATGGAATTTCCCGCATCGGTCCACGATGCCGATGGCTGGCTGATCACCGGCTCGCGGCATGGTGTCTATGAAGATCATCCCTTCATCGCGCCTTTGGAACAGTTTATTCGCGAGGCATTTGCTGCCGGTCTGCCTGTCGTGGGCATATGTTTCGGCCATCAGATCATGGCACAGGCTCTGGGCGGCAAAGTTGCCAAGTTTGACCAAGGCTGGGCCGTAGGCGCGCAAGAATATGAGATCGAGGGCGAAAAACTGGTTCTGAATGCCTGGCATCAGGATCAGGTCCTCACCCCCCCGGAGGGCGCGCAGACCATCGGGCGGAACGCATTTTGCGAACATGCCGCGCTGGGCTATGGCAAGTTGGGGTATTCTGTTCAACCGCATCCCGAATTCGATGACAGCTTTATTCAAGGCTTGATTGACACGCGCGGGCGTGGTGTCGTGCCCGACGCGTTGCTGCAAGCCGCCAGCGCCACGCAAGGCGGAGAGCGTCATCCCCATCTTGTTGCACAACGCATCGCCGCGCATTTCAAGCAATTTGCCACCGCACCCGCCGGATCGGAGAGCCCATGACGAGTAACTGGAAAGACATGATACCCCAGCCTGCGCAGGATTTTCTGTCTGGCAGGCGGTTGGACGAGATCGAGTGCATCATCGCGGATATGGCGGGCGTGGCGCGTGGCAAGGCCATGCCCGCGTTCAAGTTCGACGAGGCATCCACCTATTACCTGCCAACCTCGATTTTCTTGCAGACAATCACAGGCGGTTGGGCAGAGTTCCGCGATGGCGCCGATCTGGAGCCTGACATGATCATGCGTCCCGATTTCTCGACCGCGACCGCCGCGCCCTGGACAGCGGACTGGACCTTGCAGATCATCCATGACGCCGAAGATGCCGATGGAAAGCCCATTCCGACAGCGCCGCGCAATGTGCTCAAGCGGGTGTTGGATCTGTATCACGCCGAAGGCTGGCAGCCCGTTATCGCCCCGGAGATGGAATTCTTCTTCGTCGCGCGCAACATAGACCCGAACATGCCGATCATTCCGCCAATGGGCCGCACCGGCAGGCGCGCGGCAGCACGGCAGGCCTATTCCATGTCTGCGGTGGATGAATATGGCAAGGTGATCGACGATATCTATGATTTCGCCGAAGCGATGGGGCTGGAAATCGACGGTATCCTGCAAGAAGGCGGCGCAGGGCAGGTCGAGATCAATCTGGCGCATGGCAACCCGCTTACGCTGGCCGATCAGGTCTTCTATTTCAAACGCATGATCCGCGAGGCGGCTTTGCGCCATGACATGTTCGCGACCTTCATGGCAAAACCGATCGAGGGCGAACCGGGCAGTGCGATGCATATCCACCACTCGGTGCTGGACACGAAAACCGGGCGCAACCTGTTTTCCACCGAAGAGGGCAAAAGCACCGAGGCCTTCATGCATTTCATCGGCGGGCTACAGCGGCATCTGCCGTCTGCGGTGGCGCTGATTGCCCCCTATGTGAACAGCTATCGCCGTTATGTGCCGGATTTCGCCGCGCCCATCAATCTGGAATGGGGCTATGACAACCGCACCACGGGCTTGCGCATCCCCATTTCATCGCCCGCCGCGCGACGTGTCGAAAACCGTCTGGCAGGCATGGATTGCAACCCATATCTCGGCATCGCGGCTTCGCTGGCCTGTGGCTATCTGGGGCTGAAGCAACAGCTTGGCCCGCGCGAGGAATGCCGCACCAATGCCTATATGGACGACAATGAACTGCCCATGACACTGGGCGCCGCCGTCGAGATGTTCGAAGGGGCCACTATCTTGCACGAGATTCTGGGCCCGGAATTCTGCAAGATCTACGGTGCAGTGAAGCGCGACGAGTATAACGAATTCCTGCAAGTCATCAGCCCGTGGGAGCGTGAGCATCTGCTCTTGAATGTATGAATCTGTTATTTGCAAATGACCGCGCGGGTGAATATCCGCAAAGCTATTATGCGGCCACGGCCAACCCGCTTGAACGCTGCCCCAAGCTGCAAGGGGCTGCGCGCGCAGATATTTGCATCATCGGCGCAGGATATACGGGCCTGTCCGCCGCCCTTCATCTGGCCCAGCGTGGCTATAGCGTCATGGTGCTGGAAGCGCATCGCGTGGGTTTTGGCGCGTCGGGGCGCAATGGCGGGCAGGTTGGGACGGGACAACGCATCGAACAAGACAGTATCGAGCGTATGGTCGGGCGAAGCGAGGCGCGCAAGCTCTGGGATATCGGGCTGGAGGCGCGCGATCTGGTGCGCGACCTGATTGCGCATCACCAGATGGATTGCCCGTTCAAACCCGGCGTCATTCATGCCGATTGGCGCGCGCGCGATGTGCCCCATGCCCATGCCTATGCTGAAAAGCTGGCGCGTGAATATGACTATACCGAGATAGCGCCACTTGACCGTGACGCGATGCAGGCAATCGTCAACTCGCCCGCCTATCAAGGCGGTGTTATTGACCACGGCGCAGGGCATTTGCACCCGTTGCGTTTTGCGCTTGGGCTGGCGCGGGCCGCACAGGCCGCAGGCGCGCAGATATTCGAAGAGTCGTTGGTCGTCGACATTCAGCATGGCGCGAAGGTGCAGGTCAAAACCAAATCCAGCCATGTCGAGGCGGACCATGTGATTGTCGCCGCCAACGGCTATCTGGGGGGGCTTGTCCCACAGGTTGCGGCCAAGGTCATGCCGATCAACAACTTTATCATCGCGACCGAACCGCTTGCGTCCGGCACTGTCTTGACCCGAGATGTGGCCGTGGCCGACAGCAAATTCGTTATCAACTATTTCCGTCTGTCAGAAGATGGGCGCCTACTGTTCGGGGGGGGCGAAAGCTATGGCTACCGCTTCCCCGATATCATCAAGACAGTCTGCAAGCCGATGCTGGAAGTGTTCCCGCAACTGAAGGATACAAGGATCGACTATAGCTGGGGTGGGACGCTTGCAATCACCATGACACGGCTGCCCTGCTTTCTGCGCGTTGCACCGAATGTTGTGTCGGTGTCGGGTTATTCGGGGCATGGCGTGGCGCTTGCCACGATGGCGGGCAAGATTTCAGCTGCGGCGATTGCAGGCCAGTCAGAGCAATTCGACACGATGGCGCGTGTTCACCTGCCCGGTTTTCCGGGCGGGCGTGCCTTGCGAAGCCCGCTGCTGGCGCTGGCTATGACATGGTTTTCGCTGCGGGATCGTTTGGGGATGTGATCGCCTGATGAACGGGCAGCGCACAACTGCACCCTGCCCATTGCACGCGTCACTTATTCAGAGTCGACAGCTTTTGTTGCAACTCTGACAACTGCTTCTTGATCTCGTCCAATTCTTCACTTTCTGAAGAAGGTGCTGCCCCGGATTGTGGTATTCCGGGCCAACCGGCCATCATTGTTTTCATGAAAGCCTGTTGCTGACGCTGCATTTCCTCGAAACCGGGCATGGCGGCCATCGGGTTGGCGCGGGTCATGTTTTCGACAATCTTTGACTGCCCGTCGCGCAGCATCTCGAATGACATGGCCAGAAACTGTGGCACGACGCTTTGCGCCTGCGTCGTATAGCTGCGGACCAGATCATTCAACACTTCGAGCGGCAAAACGCTTTCGCCACGGCTCTCGTGTTCGGCAATGATCTGAAGCAGATATTGCCGCGTCAGGTCGTCGCCGGATTTCAGATCCACGATCTGAACCTCGCGCCCGTCGCGAATAAAACCTGCAATATCTTCCAGTGTTACGTAATCGCTGGTCTCGGTATTGTAGAGGCGGCGGCTGGCATAGCGCTTGATCAAAAGCGGCTTTGCTGTGTCTGGCATGGATATCCCCCTCGCCCATGAATATTGCATTGCGGCAAGATTAGGCGAGGATTGAACAAAAGGAAAGGGCGAGCGTCATGCGCTCGCCCTTTGTTCCGGCACCGATCGGGAGGAAGAGGTGCCAGTATTATACTATCCAATTACTTGGCTGTAGCAGTCTTTGCAGCTTTGGTCGCTGTGTCGGTTGCTTTCTTGACAGCAGCAGAAGCTTCTTCCTGCATGTCTTTGCCAGCAGCCATCATCAGTTCGACAGTGTCCATCTGAACTTTTTTCGCAATTTCAGCGAAAGCGGCAACATGCTCGGCAGCCATTTCAGCAGAAGCAGAAGTGAAGTCGGTCATCGCCTTGGTGTAGTCTGCCGGATCGTCCTTGACGGTCGACATTTCGCCAACTTTGGCCAGCGTCGCTTTTGTCCATTTGGTCGAAACTTCGGTGGACTTTTCAGCAGCTTCAAGAGCAACTTTGCTCATCTTTTCTGCCATTGCGGCTTGCGACTTGAACATGTCCTGCATTGCAGTTGTGTCCATTGGGAACGCGCCCATCATTTCTTTCATCATCTTT
>SLAT01000105.1 GCA_007126715.1 Roseinatronobacter sp. | reverse complement strand
TCTTGCTTGAGCTTGAGCGCCTCTTTCGATCGCGTCTCTTGCGATGTCGTGCGAGAATTTTTAGGGGTCGCCATGATGTATCCCTTTCTTGTCTGACCCTATAACTATGATACAGAACTTCCGTTCCATCTTTGGGTGATATTCTTGATAAATAATGCGTCATCCTGCGAAGACTGATTTAAAAAATCTGGGCACGACTGTGAAATCATAGAAAATCTGGAAGTCGAACATGCTTTTTGTCTCGTTATTTGGCAGCAGGTTCTTTCTATCAAAACGCCCGTTATATCTTTCCAGAGCGGCCCAGCCCTCTGCAAGCATTTTCTATGTGCATATTGCGTGAACTGAATATGTCTGTGTGGCCGGGCAACAACTTTAACTGACGAGAAATTCGGTTGTTTTACTTTCTCTTAAGTGTTGTTACATATTTATAGTCGTATGTGTGATCTGGGTTGCAGCGCAAGATTTCCAATATCGTGACCGTGTTGTGTCTTTGGGTCATGGCTCATGCTGAGAGGGTGGCATTGTGTGTGGCAAGGAACACGACCCCGCGAGGGGGGCATGGTAAAGTCTGCTGCGACGATATCCCCTTCTGCCACGGCAGAGGGGCAAGATATCCAGATACACGCACTGGTCATAGACTTGCTCAGCGGTTTGGTCCGCGCTCCATTGTCCCAGACAGATGCTGCGATTTACCGGGTGCTTTCGCAGATTGGCGAATTATGCATGATGGAGCGCGCCTATCTCGTGCGTATCCGGCACGATGGCGATGCCGAACGCATTGAGACTACTCATCTTTGGCAAAGCGGCGAAAGTGACGAGGCAATGCCCCAGACCATGGATGCTTTGCTGTCCGAAATCGTTCATCCACTGCGAAAGATGTACGGCGTTGAAGCGCCAATTGATATTCCGGATGTCGCGGCATTACCTCAGACAGCGCCGGAAAAACCGCATCTTCTGTCTTTTGGGGTCAAAGCGCTTTTGACCTTTCCCATGCAGGCGGAAGCGCGTTGCACGGGCTTCATCGGGTTTCATTCTGCCATGCCCCGTCAGCCGTTTGACATATCGCGGCTTCAGTTGTTCAAGACAGTTGCAGATGCAGTGGGCAATCTGCTGGCACGCGCCGATGCCGAAGCCGAAATTGCGAGAACGCGCGACTCACTTGCCGCCGCGCGCAACCGTTTGCAAGCAACGCTGGATGCAGTTCCAGACCTGATCCTAGAGGTTGATGCACAGGGCCGATATCGAAGCGTGCACACCCGGGATACGGGCCAGATGATGCTCTCTCCTTCAACCTTGCTTGGTCGCACGGACGAAGAATTGATGCCCCCTGAAATCGTGGCCCTGAACCGTCAAGCGATGGACGAGGCGCGGATCAAGGGGCGTTCAGGGCCGCACCCGTTCGACATAGATACACCACGCGGACGTCGCCGCTATGCCTTGACGGTGGCCACCCGCGCTGCTGACCGACCTGGAGAGGCGCCGGGATATGTCTTTATCTCGCGCGATATTACTCAGGAATGGCTGTTGCAACGCGAGACAGAGCGGTTGAGTCTGATCGCGCGTCACATGACCAATCTTGTGATCATCACGGACACCGAGCAGCGCATCGAATGGGTAAACCCTGCATTCGAAACCCGCACGGGCTGGGCGCTTGAAGATGTTCGTGGCAAGCGGCCACAAGAGGTGTCTCGCGGTCATCAAACGGACAAGGCGGCCAAGGAGCGGATTGATAACGCGGTTGCGCAATTGAAACCTGTGCGGGATGAGATTCTGAACTTTACCCGCGACGGCGTGCCTTACTGGGTTGATGTGCAGCTTTATCCCTTGCGCGACAGCGAAGGGAAGCATGTCGGCTATGTCTCTATCGAGACGGACATAACCGAACGCAAGCGACAGGACGCTGCGTTGCAAAACCTTGCGCATGATGCCAACGAGGCCCGCGCAAGGTTGGAAATGGCGGTCGAGGCGCTGCCAGATGCATTTGCCTATTTCGATGCGGATAATCGACTTGTCTTGTGCAATCAACGCCACCGCGACCTGCATCCGGCAACCTATATGGTGCCTAATGCGGTTGCGTCCGAGGCAGAAGAAACTGTCAGTCAGCAAGAGGCCCGGATGGCTCAAGGACTGGGCCAAAAGCCCGCATTCGAGCATGCTTCAGCGCGAACGCGCATGTCTTCGGGGCGGTGGTTGCGTGTGATCGAGCATGCGACGCCCGATGGCGGGCGTGTGGCGATGGAAGTTGATATAACCGAGTTGAAAGAGGCAGAGCGCAGGCAGGCCGACATCATTCATGGCGCGCAGGCGGGAACCTGGGAATGGAACCTGTTGACCGGCTCTAACCTTGTAAACCCGCGCTGGGCAGAAATCGTGGGCTATGACCTGCAAGAACTTGGAACGCTTGATATAAATGTCTGGCGCAGGCTTGTACACTCGGAGGATCTTGCCGCTGCGGAAGAAAAGCTCAAGAGAGTGTTCGCAAAAGAAATTGACAGTTTCGAATATGAATTGCGCATGCGGCACAAGGCAGGAAACTGGGTATGGGTGCTGTCGCGTGGCCGCGTTGCGCGCTGGACCGCTGATGGCGCGCCAGAAGTCATGGCGGGTGTACATATCGACATTACCGCGCTCAAACGCGCTGAGGAACGTCTGGAACAAATTATTGACGCGGCCTCTGCTGGGACTTGGGAATATGATGCTTTTAGCGGTGTGCAGCATGTGAATGACCGCTGGGCGGAGATGCTGGGTTATAGCCGCGCAGAGCTTTCAGTGCAGTTTGATTACGGCTTTACCGCGCTGACGCATCCATCCGATCTGGCGGTATTGCGAGAGCAGCAGGGCAACACTTTGGCTTCTGGCTGCGAGACATTCGGAAATGAAATTCGTATGCGGCACCGCGACGGCCATTGGGTCTGGATATTGTCACGTGGGCGGGTGGTTCAACGCGACAGTGACGGCAACCCCCTAAAGCTGGCAGGCATCCATATCGATATCACCGAGCGCAAACGGCTGGAAGCGCAGCTGGTGATCGAGCGCGACTACCTTGCCCGGCTGATGGACACGTCTGCCGCAGGGATTATCGCGCTGGACAGCGAAGGCAGCATCATTTTTGCCAACCGCGAGGCGGAGCGTATTCTCGGGCGGGGCGCAGATGAAATGTTCGGTATGCGCTGCGATGTGCCGGACTGGCAAATTGAAGCGATGGATGGGGGGTCGTTTGACCAGAGTGCCTTGCCATTCGAGCGGGCAACCACCGAACAGCAGATCGTGCGTGACGTGCGTTTCTCGATTATGCGCACAGACGGGACGCGCCGCGCGCTTTCGGTCAATGCTGCACCGATCAATGCCGAGGGTCTGGCCGCGCATGTTGTCGTTTCGATCAGTGACATTACCGAGCAGGCCGCCGCCGAGAATGAATTGCGCGTTGCCGCACAACAGGCCGAGGCTGCGAACCAGGCAAAATCACGTTTCCTGGCCAATATGAGCCACGAAATCCGCACGCCTCTCAATGGTGTTCTGGGTATGGTGCAAATTCTAGAGGATGAATTGTCAGAGCCCGTTCACAGGCGGATGCTGGGCATCATTCGCGATTCAGGCGAAACATTGTTGAGCATTCTGAACGATCTACTCGATATGTCCAAGATCGAGGCAGGCAAACTGAAGCTGGAGAAGGTTGCTTTCCTACCTGCTGACGTGATGTCTCGGATCGAGGGTATGCACAAGCTGATTGCCTCGGAAAAGGGCTTGGGCTTCTCTCTCAGGCTTGGTCCGGGAACGGATGTGCCGCGCAAGGGCGACCCCAACCGTCTGAGCCAGATCATGCACAATCTGGTCGGAAACGCCGTAAAATTTACGGAAACGGGGCATGTTGAAATAGAGCTGACAATATCTGGACAGGACCAGCTTGAAATCCGGGTGCAAGATACTGGCATCGGAATGTCACCCGAACAGCAGTCCCGTATGTTCGAGGATTTCGAACAGGCAGATGGGACAGTCACGCGCCGTTTCGGGGGCACCGGTCTTGGAATGTCGATTGTTCGGCGCCTGGTTACCCTGATGCGCGGCAAGATCAGGGTGGAAAGCGCTTTGGGGCAGGGCACGACGGTGCATGTCAGCTTGCCGCTTCTGCGCGCAGATGAGGAACCCCAGCGCGCGCTGGGCGTGCAACACCAGTCATTACAGGGAATGCGGGTGCTGGTGGCGGATGATAATGCGACCAATATGCTGATCCTGAAATCAATGCTGTCCAGCCTCGGCGTCGAAGCTGTCTCGGTCAGTGACGGTCGTTCCGCGGTCGAAGCATGGGAACCGGGGCGCTTCGATGCGATGTTGCTCGATATCTCGATGCCGGAACTGGACGGGATAAGTGCTCTTGCGCAGATTTCGGCGCGCGCACAGGCCGAAGGGGTGGTAATGACACCAGCATTGGCAATTTCGGCGAATGCGATGACCCATCAAGTCGCTGAATACAAGGCGGCAGGCTTTGCCGCCCATATCGGTAAGCCCTTCAAACGCGCTGATCTGGAAGCGGGTTTATCTGCAATAATGTCGCTCCGCACCTGATCGCAGGGTTCATGCGCCGCAGTCGTCGTTTTGCGGTTTGTGGCGCCAAGATCGCGACCTTGTGAGTGCGGAATTTGAAACAACGCAGCATTGTCGCCGTAATGACGTATGATATCCACGTCAAACTTGGAGGCAGCATGACCCTTTCGCGCAGAGTATTCTTGACAGGTTCGGCAACCGCTATCGGCGCAACCGCGCTTTTACCCGCGGCGGCAGGGGCGAATACTGTCACATTCGACAACGCCTGGGATCACCTGACGTTTCGGCGGCTAACGCCCAATCGGTTCGAATTGCGGCAGGATACGCTGACCGTCATCTCGGATGGGGCCTCGTCGATCCTTTACCGCATTCTGCCAGCCTCTTTGCGCAGCCAGACGCGCGCCGCCTGGAGTTGGGAGGTTGAAAGCACCGCGCCGCCGTCGGATTTGTCACAGATCGGCAATGATGACAGGAATCTCGGGGTCTTTTTCGTGAGCATGCCTGAACAGGACGCGGCCGGTGTGCGTGAAGGTACAAGTATTTCGCGCCTGCTGCGCAACCGTTCGGCGCGGGTGCTGATGTATACTTGGGGCGGTAACCAACCTCCGGGAACCGTAGTTCCCAGCCCCCATGCGCCAGACCGGCTGCGCAACCTGATAACACGGCGCCCTGAAGTCGGGCGTTATTCCGAGACGGTGGATCTGACGCAGGATTTCCCCCGCGTCTTTAACTCGCCCCTCGAAAGGCTGGTCGCCGTAGCGGTTTCCTCCAATAGCGAGAATACACCGACCCGTGTGGTTGCGCATGTCCGAAACCTGACACTTGGGTAGGTGCGCGGCCCTGTTCAGCCTTCCTGCGCAGGTGGGGCGCCATCCGCACGCTTTCGCCACGAATAGACGGCCCAAGGCAATGCTCCAAGCAGGGCGGCGGCAGCAACGGCCACACCGAAAACCAGACTGGCCGCGACCGCTGTCTGTGCGCCAATACCGACGACAGGCCAAAGTAGTGCCGCCGCCCCTTCGCGCAGGCCCCATCCATTCAGCGAAACCGGGATCAGCATCACCATCAGCGTCACGGGCAGGATGAACAGGGCCAATTCCAACGGAATGACAGCGCCAACAGCACGCGCGGCCGCCCAGAACCCGAACAGGTTGCAGCCAAGAATTGCCATGCTCAGCCCCAGTTGCGCCGGCCAGACCTGACGGGCGAACCAGGCCCGCTTTATGGTATCCAGCAGTTTAGGCACAAACCTTCCCAGCACATAGGCGACGCCCCCCAGCCCGATACCCGCCCCCAACATGACCAGCGCGACACCTTGGCCGTACCACAGGCCAATGCCGATAGCTGCGATGGCTGCAAGGGCGATCTGGCCCGCAAGCCGTTCAATTACGACCGTTGTCGCCACCATCTGCCAACTGCGCATATGGCGCATACGCAGCACGCGCCCCAGATCCCCCAGAACGCCGCCGGGCAGGAATGTGTTCACCAGCACCGACAGCCCATATTCGCTCAGCGCCAAGGCGCGGGGCAGGGGCAGACCCAAAGCCTGTGCCGTCACGCGCCAGCGCAGACCCGAAAGCGGAATTTGCAGCGCCAATGCAAGGCAGGCCATAGCAAACCAGTGCCCAGACAGGCCCCGTAGATCGGCAAGGATATCACCAGCCCCGAAATGCCAGACGACCGCCGCAATCAAGCCCATTGAGGCCAGCGCACGGGCCGCCAACTTCAGCCGCGCCGTCGTCATGGTGTGCCTGTGCTCAACCGCTCCAGCAGCAGGTCGCGCAGGCGGTCCATGCGCAGTGCAGGCAGATCAGGTGACGGGATCATCCCGTCACTCCAGCCGATCTGCGCGAATTGCTCGACCAGGTCCTCGGGGCCGATAATATGCACAGGCACGTCATAGCCCTGCACACCCGAGACAAAGCGCGCAGGCTCGTGATCGCCCAGCATGACGATCAGTGGCGGCTCCTCGGCATGGCGCGCGGCCCATGCCCCCACAGACTGCAAGCTGTAGTCGATTGCCAGCCGGAACTGGTCGCGCACACGGTCATGGTCGCGCCACACGACTTCGGGCGGATCGCCCGACAAGGCCCATTGGTTGAAAATGGTGCCATCGCCAATCTCGTCCCAAGCGACCAGTTCGGGAATAGGAACCCAAGGCGCGTGTGATGATACAAGCGCCACTTGAACAACTTGCGGGCCGCGGTCTGTCTGGTCGCGTTCCAACCTGTCCAGCGCATGCAGGGTGAATTGGTCAGGCATGGTCACCCAGTTGAACGGTTCGCCCTCATAGCCCAGATCTGCCGCGTTGTAGATTGCGTCGAAGCCGAAATAATCCCCCTCGGGCCAAGGGAAGATATGCGCAGGCTTGATGGCCACCGTGCGGAACCCTTGCTGCTGTGCAAAGTGAAACAGCGTTTGGCGCGGGCTTGCCAGCAAGGCGCGATAGCGCCCTTGTGTGTTCAACCACATGCCCGAAGCGACCGATCCATGCGCAAGCCAGCTTTGGCCGCCCACCATCGGCGCTGTGGCCCAGCTTGAGCGCATGGACAGACCGCGCGCGCGCAAGTCTTCCTCAATGTCGCGCAGCGTGCTGGTATGGGTCGGAATGTAGAGCGGGTTTTCAAAGCTCGACCGGCCATAGCTTTCGACATAGATCAGGATCAGATCGCGTCCGCCAAGCCTGTCCAACAAGGGCGTTACGCCTTGCATCGGGTCTTTCATCGCGGCCTCGCGAAAGGCTGCAAGATCTAGCCGTGTGTCGCGAAACAACTCAACCCGCTCCACCGCGACCCGCGCTGTAAATGCGGCACCTGGCAGTGCGTTGCGCACTGTATCCGGCAGGGTCCATGCGCGCCGCGCCTGACCGATTTCAGCCACTGCCGCTGCAGCCGTCGGCAGCAGTGCGATGGCGGCAATCACACGCCCTGTCCGCGCGACCGGCAGCCCTGCCCAGACACCGCTGGCCCACCAAAGCGCAACTATCAGCGCAGCAAAGGTCGCAAGCGCGCCGGTCGCCGCGAGTGCGGCCAGCGGCAAACCGATACTGCCTTGCAGCAGCGTCCAGCCTGCATGCACAAGGCCAAGGTCCACCAGCAGGTTAAAGCCTCGATTGAAGGCGATGAATGTGCCGAAATCCGCAAGTTTGAGCAGAACAATGACGCCAAGTGCCCCGACCAGTGCACAGCGAAATACATAGCCCGCAAAACTGCGCCCGAATAATACAAGCGCAGCGATTATAAAGGGCAACTCCAACGGAAACAGGCGCAATGCGCCCCATGTCATGGCTTGCGGGTGGTTGGGCTGGATCAAGACAAGAAACAGGATCGTTGTCGCAATCAGGTAGCGCAGAAGCGTCATTTCAATAAATCCTGTTGGCGCCACTGCCAACGGATATCGACCGCGAAAGACAGCACCATGACCAAGAGAAGTGTCGCGGCGATAATGCCAGAGAACGGGGGCAGCACAAATGGCGTCAACAAGGCGACCTGTACGCTCATCTGAATGGCGGCCATGCTCTTGCGCCAATATGCATCCGGTAGCGGTATGCGCAGGGCAGGCAACATGACGCTTGCAAGCAGATAGGCGGGCCGCAAAAAGCCGATTGCGACAAACCACAGGCCAACCTTGTCAGCCTGCCAAAGCAAGACCGCCAGAACTATCGAGAAGGCGACATCGGATTCTACATCAAATCTTGCACCAAACCGGGAATGCAAACCACTGCGTCGGGCAAGCCACCCGTCCAGCCCGTCCAGAAACAGCGTGAGCGTTGCAAGACCTACAAGGGGCCAGCCCAGTTCCGCAACGGCATTTGGCACAAGGATCAACCCTGCCAGAACGCATATTCCTGCGCCACGCGCGGCTGTTGCCACATTGCACAGGCCCAACCGATCATGCGGATATGCCCCGCGCCACAATCCCGCCAGCATAGCTGTGCAACCCAGACCCATAAGAACAGCAGTTGCCAACGCCGCGCCATGGGGTGCATGCGCGCCGGCAAGTTCGGACATAGTGTAGCTTAGCCACACCGACATCGGTACAAGCACCACAAACAGGCCCACGGCCTGCGAGAGCACAGTACGCAAGGCGACGTCAGCGGCGAGTTTGGACGAAGAGTGAAGATGAGTCATCCGCGATATCTTAGCGCCCGCGCTGGAAGGTCAATCAAATTTCAACAAAACACACGTTTTCATGAAGTGTGGGCAGGACTTGTCTTGGGCGAATATGCGCTAATCTTTAGCGGACAACCTATCGCCAACGGGTGCAACGATGAATGACGAGACGATTTCGGGCACGAAATATGCCGGTGGAACGCGGCTGCTGCACTGGGTCAGCGCGATCATGATCGTGGCCATGATCCCGATTGGGGTGATCATGCAGCAGGAGGACATGCAAAGGTCTACGCAAGACCTGTTGTTCATAATGCACAAGAATGGTGGGGTCATCGTGTTTGCCCTGGTCGTTCTGCGGCTGATGTGGCGCGCCGCCAGCCCCGCGCCCCCGCTGCCAGCGGATATGCCCGGCTGGCAAGTGAAAGCTGCTTCTGGCGTGCAATGGGGCCTGTATGCGATGCTGCTTGTGATGGCCGTCAGCGGGTATGTGCGTGTGCGCGCAGGCGGCTTTCCGGTCGAGATGCTGGATGCGATAAACGCCCCGGCGCTGGTGCCCCGATCCGATGCACTGGCCGAGACGGCACAGGCCATTCACTCCAACGCGCGCTTTGTTCTGGTCGCTTTGATCTTGGTCCATGTCGGCGCGGCCCTGCGACACGCCGTGGCGCGTGACGGTGTGTTTGCCCGGATCTGGCCGCCTGTGGGTCGCGGATGATGCATCGACTTACCCCTTTGCGCCGCAAACAGCTTTATGTAACTGCGGTCACGACCTTGGGTTTTGGGGTCTTGCTGCTTGTCGGGTTGGACCTTGGCGCAACCCACCCGGCACTGTCTGCCTTGGTTCTGGTGCTCTTCATGGGCAACAGCTACATGCTCTTTTCCGCAGCAGGTGTGGCCCTAGCGGGTCTTGAGCGCGGGTCCACGTGCACATCACCAGATGCGCCTGCACAGGATCGTTGCGCCGTGTTGTGGCTCTTGTGTGGAGAGGCGCCAGAACCTGTCGCCAACAGAGCAGCCACGCTTTTGCGCGAACTGGCGGCTTCGCCGGTCGGGTCTAAGACGCGGATATTCATTTTATCCGATACAACCGACCCGGATGCGCTGGCGCGAGAGAAAGCCGCCTTTGCCGGACTTGAGGATCAGATTACATATCGCGTCAGAGAAAACCCGGTCGGGCGCAAGACCGGGAACCTGAATGACTGGCTTTCAACATATGGCGCAGATTTTGATACGATGCTGGTGCTGGATGCTGATAGCGGCTTCAGTCTTGGGCGTCTAATCCGGTTGCGCCAGCAGATGGAACAGGACCCGGAACTTGGGCTCATTCAGTCGGCGATCAGCCTGCGCCCCGCCAGAACCCGTTTCGGGCATATGCAGCGGTTATCAGCGCGCCTGTCCGGGCCTGTCTTTGCAAAAGGTCTGGCGCGGCTGAGCGGGGATGCAGGAAATTACTGGGGACATAATGCGCTGCTGCGCGTGCGCGCCTTCCGGCAGGTCGCAGCACTGCCGCCCCTGTCAGGGCACCCCCCTTTCGGCGGGCCTGTGCTGAGTCACGACTTTATCGAGGCGGCTTATCTGCGCCGCGCGGGCTGGAAAATTGTCATCCAACCCGACCATCGCGGCAGTTTCGAGGATGCGCCCGAAACCTTGGCAGCACATTTGCGCCGTGACCGGCGTTGGTCGCAAGGCAATCTGCAACATCTGAGGCTGATCGGCGCATCAGGGCTTCACCCTTCCAGCCGCCTTCATCTGCTTGCCGGCATTCAATCCTACCTTTCGGCCCCGATCTGGCTTCTGCTTGTGGTTCTGACCGGCTCTGGGGCCGTCCATGCCACGGTGGCTGTTATCGTGCCGCTTCTGGGTATCTTGCTGGCCTTGCTGGTCCCGAAACTGGCCGCAGTGCTGGCCCGTCGTGACCTGCGCCGCCATCGCTGGCGCCGCCGTGTTGTGCTTCGGGCCTTGTGGACAGAACTGACGCTGACAACTCTGTTTGCGCCCATCAGCATGGTGCGGCGGACCGGCTTCGTGCTTGCCATCCTGTCTGGCCGTTCGCAGGGATGGGTGCCCTCCGGTCTGGCAGTTGCGCGCCAGCGCTTGCAGGGGGGTTCGGAAATGCTGGTTGGAATGGCCATCGTTGCTGTCGTGACGCTACCGCAACTCATGATCAGTTCGCTTGGCGCAGCACAGATGTCGGGGGTGCTGGTCTTGCCGGTGGCCCTGCCGCTGTTATTCGCACCGTTTCTGTATCGTTGGTTCAACCATGCCACGGCCCATAACTCCGTGTCTGCTTATTACGATGCCAGCACGCGGCGGTTTCTGAAAACGGGGGGCAGTGGTTCGGCGCTTGCTATCCATAGGCCGCTTTGGGCCGAGGGGGTGCGCAATCTGGAACAAGCCTCTGGTCACGTCAATGATCTGATCGCAGAGGCAGCAGAGGCGCGGCTGGGCCGCGCGCCGGAAACCGTGCGAGACCTGGGTTGCGGGGTGGGCGGCAGCGTGTTCCATCTTGCCCGGCGCTGGTCCGAGGCAGAATTTTGCGGGATCACTATCAGCGATCAGCAGGTGCAGATTGCCCGCCAGATTGCCGTGGATCGCGGGTTTGATGCGCGTTGCAGTTTTATCCGGTCGGACTTCACACTTCCCATGACCTTGCCCGGGGCAGAGCTGGTTATTGCGGTTGAGAGCCATGTCCACGCCCGCAGCGCGGCGCAATTCCTTGCCGCAGCGCGGCGGCACGTCTTGCCGGGGGGGCTTTTGGTGGTTGTCGATGACATGCTGGCGATGCCGCAGGACCAGCTTTCCGGCACCGACTCCGCCCGCCTGGATGCGTTTCGCCGGGGCTGGCGCCTCGGACATGTCCCGGCGCGCACCAGTCTTATGGATCTGGCTGGCGAAAATGGCTTTGACGCGGTGCAGAGCCGCGATCTGACGCCGCTTCTTAACCTGAACCGGCTGCGCGATCACGCATTGCGGGTTGTCGGCCCTACGGCAGACAGGATGGGGCTGGCGCAACTGCCCCTGTTTGGCAACATGATTGGCGGCAATGCACTCACCGAAGGCTACCGTGCAGGGGTCATGTGTTATACTTTCCTTGTCTTGCAAAGGCATGACGCA
Organism: Roseinatronobacter sp.; assembly: GCA_007126715.1. Lineage (GTDB taxonomy): Bacteria > Pseudomonadota > Alphaproteobacteria > Rhodobacterales > Rhodobacteraceae > Roseinatronobacter. The sequence continues at coordinate 11,216 of SLAT01000105.1, read as the reverse complement.
AGTTTTGCAGCACATCTTGATGCGCCGATCAGCGGGTCAGAGATATCTGCCTGAGGTCGAGCATTTCAACCTTCGTCAAATCTGGCGAGGGGCAGTGCCGCGCGGCAAAATTTTTGGCGCGCATGTTCAGGGTTTCGCGGTCGTTGCCGTGACCTATCCGGCCTGAGGCATTTTGCCAATCGCGGCCCCGGACGCCGCTACCTTATCCATCGCATCTGGCTCAGGTTTTTCCGCGCTATTGGCACCTACACGGAACCGCAGGCAAGCCACTGTCCCGCCCGAAGCGCCTGTCGTCAGTGTCAGTTCACCATCCAGCGACGTGGCAAACTGGCTTGCCACTGACAGCCCAAGACTTTCTGCCTGCGCAAGATCAAACCCATCCGGCAGGCCCGGTCCATCGTCGTGCATCTCTAGCGTCGCCTCGATTAATCCTGTTTCCGAGGGTGCGATGGACCTCAAGATGACCTTTATGGCGATCGGACGGTCAAGCATGGCGCCATGCTCGATGGAATTCATCATCAATTCGCTGGCAATCAACCCCAGAGGCACTGCCACGTCATTCGGCACCACCAACGGGTCTGCCTGAATCTTCATATCAACAGGCTTTTCCAGCTTTGCGACATCAAGCGTATCTTGCAATACTTCGCGTAGATACTCTGCTGCATCAACAGTCTGTATGTCGACTGAATGCAAGCGGCGTTGTAACCGCGAGATCGATTTGATCCTTGCCTGCGATGCTGTCAGCGCCCGCCGCGCGCCCTCATCCTTTGTCTTTTTGGATTGCAGCCGCAACAGGGCCGCAATCGTCGCCAGATTATTGGAGACCCTGTGCTGCAATTCCGAAAACATAAGGCTGCGCGACTGGGCAAGCTCGTGCGCCTTGACGCGCGAGACATCAAGCTCTCGCAAGGCCCATACAGCCGCGGTGATGAACAACACATCTGTTGTCGTGATCAGCATGTAAAAACCGATCGCCAGAAACGCGCCATGTGTCAGGCCAAACTGCCCCGCTGGTTCAATGAACCAGAACCACGCAATCAGCCCGCATACCACAGCCACGGCAATCCCGCACCGGATCGAGCCGAAGACCAAAGACAGCATGACCGCCGGAAAGAATGTCAGAAACGGAAAGCCCTGCGGCAATACCCCGTCCATACCAAATCGCAATGCAGTGGAGATTGTCACCGCCCAAAGCCCGAAAATCACCTGATATCGCAAGCTGCGCTGCGCCATGAGTGCAGCACGCAGCCCGTTCATGAACTTCCCAAAATACCCGCGATTCTGAAAAACGGTCGTATCTGTGTCGGAACTCAAGCGGCGTCCTGTTCAAAGCTGTGACTCTACTCGCAGCGGCGACAGACACGCGCTTTGCGTATCACTCTGCGTATAGTTGAAAAAATGGTGCCCGAGATTCATAATATAGGCAAGGGCTTTGTCCCTGTGCCGTGGCGGCAGCCAGATTTCAGGCGATATATTGCCTTTGTGATGTTCGCGGCCTGTGTCTTGGGCCATCGCTCGGCAGTTTGTGGTGCCGATACGCTGCTGGGGCCCACCTGCGAGGGCATACCGTGTCAGGGTACAGGAACCGTATGGCCCTGACTGCGTTACACACTAAAGCGACCCAATTTAAGGATGAAGTTGTCCTCTGATCTGCCGCTGGTATTGGCTTTCGCCAACAGCGGGATTCGAGGCAGACGGCAGCAAATCCACCCAAGTCAGCGTGCAGAGCAGACTGCGCGCGAACAGGAGATAACATGGCTCGAACATCGATACAGAATGCAGACAACGATGCGCAATCGGATATCAGCGACAAGGCCGCGCAGGCCAAAAAGAATGCGGCACGCACTGCGCAGGATGTCGAGGAACTGGCAGACCTGACCTATGACGAGTTGCGTGAGCAGCTTGAACTGGTGAAGGCTGATCTTGCCGAACTGACCGCCGCGATGAAGCGTGCCGGACAACAGACAGCGCGCCAGGCCGCACGAAGCGCCCGCCGTACCGGGCGCAGAGCGATGGATACCGCAAGCGACGGCTACGATTATGCCACCGATCAGGTAGAAGACGCCCTTGGGACCGCAGAGGATTTTGCCAAGGATCGACCAGCGCTTGCCTTGGGCCTTGCGGCAGGGGCCGGGTTTCTTCTGGCAATGGTCATGTCGCGGCGCTGATGCCTGTTCCATACCAACACATCCGCCTCAAGGTGCAATGGCAGATACGTCAAATTGTCCTCGCCGCCATCGGCGGGGCATTTCTTGTGACCGGGGGCGGGTTCTTTGTCGCCTCTGGCTGGATGATACTGGCGCGAGAATTCTCGCCGCTGATCGCAAATCTGGCTTGCGGCGCTGCGTTATGTGGGCTGGGGCTGATAGCGCTGGCCTTTCGCGGGCGGGGTGAACCGCATATACCGACCATCGACCAACGGCTGCGTGCGCGGGCCGCACGGGGCGAGAATTATCAGCCCAAGGGCGATTTTCCGGCGCTGATGGAAGCGTTTTTGTTTGGCGTCAGTGTCTATACCCAAGTCAAGAACCGCAAGAAATAGTGACGATGACAAGTTCTGTGGGGACCGTGTCGCCGAAGGCGGCACGGTCTTTTTCTTATCAGCTGGTATCGGGGGGGTGGATATGTGCCCTACGGCACCGCGAACAAGGCCGCCAGCATGACAGCCAGAGCGGTGAGAAATACAGCGAAAAACAGGGCCAGTTTTGGGCGCATCTCAGACCAGCTCGAAGATTTCATTGTCGATATGGCGCGATTTGACACCCAGCTTGTCAAGCTCTCTCCGTACGGCATGAACCATAGGGGCAGGCCCACATAGCAGATGCGGCCAGCTGCGCGTGTCGGCAGGCAAATGCTGGATCAACGTCTCGCGGCTTACTCTGCCGCGTTCCCCGTCCCAGTCGTCAGGCGGGTTTTCGACAACATGCACAAGCGTCAGATTCAGCTTGCGCTTCATGGCGGCCAGTTCCTCGCGAAAACTTGCGTCTTCCCAAGTCGAATTGGCGTAGATGAGGATAATGGGCCGCCTGTCGGCGCGCGCTTCCAATGCGTGCAGATTGGACAGGATCGGCGTGATTCCGACCCCACCTGCAATCATGACCATACCGGGGGCTTTCGCCATCCGGTCAATCGAAAACGCACCATAGGGACCGTCAACATAGGCGCGTGCGCCGATTGGGGTCTGGGCCAGTTCAGATGAATGATCCCCCAGCGGCTTGATCGAGAACGCAAGGTTCGGACCTTTTTCCGGTGCCGTGGAAATGGTGAAAGGGTGCTCGACCAGTGAGTAGGGGGAGCGCTCGACCTTCAGCCATGCGAATTGGCCCGGTTTCCAGCGGTGCAGCGCCCGGCCTTCGGGGGCCAATTCCAGCGTGTGAACCCCGCCGCGCTCTTCGGTGTTGGACACTACGCGCCACGGATTGCGCGCTGATATCCAGGGGCGGTAGACATGCGTGTAGATCAGGACTGCGACAAACCCGAATGTCGCGCCCAGCCAAAGCGCGCGCTTGGCGGCTGTATCGGTCAGGTTGCCTACTGCCAGCACATGCGCGGTTGCGGCAAGCATGCCAAAAACAGCAAGACCCAGATGCAATGTTCGCCACCACTCATGGCGCAGATGCAGGCGTTTGCGGAATTCCGATGTGAAGATCAGTAACAGAAAGCACCCCAGCCCAACGCGACCTGCGGTCAGTTCCCAGCGCGCCTCAAGCGGGTTCAGAACGCCCAATGCAGGCTGGTGAAACACATAGAGCAGGCCGAAATGCGCCAGCACAAGGGCCACAGCGCCCCAGCTAAGGTAGCGATGGGCCAGATAGACAATATCGGCGCCGAACGGGTGTGTGATCCAGCGCAAACGCCCTGTCAGCGCAAATTGCAACGCCGCCAGACCAAGCGCGCCAAAACCCAGCCCCATGCTGAAATCCCAGATCACCCCGCCAGACGGGGTTGGCCCTGTATAGTGCAAGATGGCAAACGGGGCCGCCACCGCTGCGACTCCTATCAGCAACACCGCAGTGGCATGCGTCAGCACCTTTGTCGGGCGATCTGCCGCTGGCTGATGCGCGCGTGCATTTCGGGTCATGGTGTTGGATGATGGTTCCATCGCAACCTAACGGATAACCTGCGCTGTCGGTTCCACAATTTATAGGGCGCGATGGGGTTTAGGGTTTTTCATGCGGCATCTTGGTGCCGATCTGATAATCAAAGACCAGTTTGCCACCATGCCATCCCGTCACAGCGGTCAGCCCCGCAGCGATAGCCGAGAGGATCAGGCCAAAGGGCAGGACTGCCGCTTCATAATCGCCAATACGATACGCCCAGTTCGCCCCCATGATCGACAACAGCATGACGGCAAGGATGAAATGTGTCCAGCTTGCAGAGCGGTTACGGATTCCCCGGACGATAAGCAATTCGACAGTGCCGGTGATGCCCGCGATCACACCCATCAGGAAAGCGCCAAAGGCCGCCCACCCCGCCGCGCGCGCCCAGAAAGCGTCGCCTGTCCACCAATACAGCAAGTCGGCGCCGAAAACCGACATGGTCAGGGCAATCGGAAAGGCCACCAGCATGGCATGAAGCGGATGACCGGCAAGTGCAATGCGCGACTCTGTTTCATGCAGGGCGCGATGTTCATCCACAGGGTCGTTCAATTCGACATCTCGGTTTTGCAACGGCATCCCCTTTCGATTTTTTACCCCGCGCAAGTGGGCTAGGCGTTTTCGACTTCAGGTCCATTCTCGTTCAAGCCGGAATCGCCCAGCCGCAGACGCATTTCCCAGCCAGCGCCGTCGTCATCATGAACCGCGCCAGATTCAAACTCTCCATGAACCTGCAGCGCAAAGGCGGTCATCAATTCCTGCCCCAGACCGTAGGTTACGGCTTCGTTGGCCGTGTCTGATATTGAATTGCGCACCCGTAATTCTGCCTGCCCATCGCGCGCGGAGAAACTGATCTTCAGCAAGGGCGGAGCGTCGGCCCGCGGGGGCTTTGCATGTTTGAGTGCGTTGGTCAGCGCTTCGGCAAAAAGAAGTGCTGTAGGAATAATTTTATCCGGGGGCAGAATGACAGGTTCAAATTCTGTCTCTACTCTCAATCCTGACTGTTTGGACTGTGCCAGCGTTAAGGTTTCGCGCAGGATGGTTTCAAAGAACTCTGTCGCATTCGTGTTCGAGATACGGTCCTGTTCATAAAGCCTGCGGTGGATGGACGCCAGCGACCGGACGCGCGCCTGCACCCCATGCAAGATGGTTCGCGCCTCTGGGTCGGTCAGACGGCGCAGTTGCAGATTCAGGATAGAGGCGATCAGTTGCAGGTTATTCTTGACCCGGTGATGCACTTCTTTCAGCAAGACAGTCTTTTCTCGCAGGGCATCTTCCCGCTCGACCTCGTCGCGGCGGATCAGGCGCGCCATCTTGGTGAAAGTTGAATCAATCTCGCGTAGTTCGTTGGGCGCTTCGTCGGGAAGGCGCTGAAACTCTGCCCGATTGCCAAGGGCAAAGCGGCGAAGTTGGGTGTTGATATGTCGAAGGTGGCGAACAACCATGTAATGCACTGCAAACATCACCACCGCGACCGAAGCCAGCCACATCAGAAAAGGGAAACCGATGCGCCATAAGTTGAAGCTTCTGGATTGATCGACATTCCAACTGCCAAGAACATATAACTGGCCGGGCACAAGCTCTGCGATTGAGAACAGGCGCTCTTCTCCGCCGAGGCTGGTAGACGAGAAGACCCCTTGTCGCGCGGAAATCATATCATTCATCATCGCGGGTTGCGGCAGAAAATCGTCCACGTCAGGTTTGTCGACGCTGGTCAGCGTCTGCCCCCGGTGATTGACCAGAAACGAGACACGCGGCGAGGTTTCGCTATCCGGCGTTGTCGCAATCATGTCAAAGGTTCTGCGCGATATCGAGATCGAGAGGAACCCGAGCAGCGTATCTCCTTCATATACAGGCCGGTTGATCAGCACCACGGGACGCCCGGTTATCACACCAGCGGGTTGAAAGCTGAAAGATGCTCTCGGAGTTGCAACCGCTGCGGCAAAGTCCTCGCTCTGGCTGAAATCGACAGGATCGCCTTCAGAGATGCAGGCCATCTGCCCTTGGGCATCTATAAAGCCCGCGAAGGCGTAAAAGCCGGATTCGTCGATGAAATTTTCCAGAAAGGCCGAACAGGCGGTCGCATTTTCCAATCGATCCGCCACAAGATGTGACAGTGTATCGGCCGACAGCATCGCACTCTCAAGCAGGGCGCGTTGTCCGGTAACCGTTTCGATCGTGCGCGTAATCAGCCCGGTCTCAAATGCTTCTTTCTGGGTATACCAGTTCTCGATCTCGGAATAGATCGCGATTGAACCAAGCGGGGCCAAGGCCAATGTCAACAAAATCGCCAGGCGCGACGCCAGGCGATTGCTGATTTCAAGCCGTTTGATGGATCGCCACGCTATTGTTGAGCCCTCAGAATATTGTGGGTGACGCTGCCATAACGGCTGCTACAGAACTGTCGGTCGTAACCAGTTGATCATTCATGTCGAGATGCAAAAGCTTTGCCAAGGTCTTGCGTCCACGATTTGCACGGCTCTTGATGGTGCCGGGCGCGCATCCGCAGGTTTCGGCAGCTTCTTCGACCGAAAACCCCAAGGCACCGACAAGTATCAGCGCTTCGCGCTGTTCTATCGGCAAGGTCCTGAGCGCGTCATTCAATTCTTGCAGGGCCATACGACCGTCATGGTCGGGCTTGGAGGCAAGTTTTGCGGCAAAACTACCAGTACTGTCGGACACTTCTTTTGCGCGTTTGCGCTGCTGGGACAGGAATGTATTGCGCAGGATGGTAAACAACCATGCGCGCAAATTTGTCCCTTCGCTGAACTGGTCGAACTTGCTCCAGGCTTTCAGGACAGTGTCTTGGACAAGATCATCTGCGCTGGTTACATTTCCCGTCAGACCGCGTGCAAAAGCACGCAATGCAGGCAGGTGCGTGACGATCTCGTCACGCGGATCGGTCGGCGCGAGCGCCTCTTTTTCCGTTGTCATTCATCACCTGACTTTTTCTGAGCGTCTTTTTCTCGTAGCGCATTCAGAAGTTCGGTCAGGCTGGGGGGCAGATCCTCGGACGTTGCATCGGAATATAATCGCTTCAGGTTTTCATCAATCTGTTGCGCCACTGCGGGCGAAACTGTGTGAGAATCCTGATCGTCCTTGCCACTCATTGTCGTCATTTCGCCAAAGGCTCCAACTTCCATCAACCTGACATGATCTTGCCGAATTCGCAAGACGGCGGACTTGTCCGCGTTACGGAACCAAACGCTGACTTCTGTGTTTGGTTCCGTGATGCGGAAAAAAACGTTATTATGAAGCGTCAGAACTTGGATCGTCACAGCAAGATGGATTTATTCCATGCACACACCCCTGGGAGAGACTATGTCGACATCGCTGCAGATTGCAAAAGAACTGCCTTACCTGCGCCGCTATGCGCGCGCGCTGACCGGATCGCAGCAGTCCGGCGACAGCTATGCCGCCGCAACCCTCGAAGCGATTTTGCAAGATCGCAGTTTGCTGAATGACGCATTGACCCCCAAGATCGCGCTGTTTCAGGCATTTCATACTGTCTGGCAGACGACAGGGGCGCCTGTCGGTCAAGAACCGGTCGAGGGGATCGAGGCGCGGGCGCAACAGCTTCTCGCAGATTTGACGCCCAACACGCGCGAGGCGCTGTTGCTGCGGTCGCTGGAAGAATTTTCCTATCCAGACATCGCCCGTATTATTCAGGTGCCCGAAGCTGAGGCACAAGAACTGGTTGCCATTGCCTATCGCGAGATGTCTAAATCGGTGCATGGCCGTATCCAGATCATCGAAGATGAACCGCTGATCGCGCTTGATGTCAAAAGCATCGTGACCGAGATGGGGCATGAGGTGACAGGGATCGCGCGAACCCATACCGAAGCTGTTGCGCTGGGCAAGCGCGAAGCCCCCGACCTGATTCTTGCGGATATTCACCTGGCCGACGACTCGTCTGGCGTAGAGGCCGTGACAGAGTTGCTGAAAAAATATCCTGATATCCCGGTCATCTTTATTACGGCCTATCCCGAACGCCTGCTGACGGGTGACAAGCCTGAACCTGCGTTCCTCATCACCAAACCCTTTGAAGAAGAGCAGGTCCGTTCTGCAGTGTCGCAGGCGATGTTCTTTGCATCAACCCAGACACTAAAAGTCTGAAGTTTCAGAAACTGACCAAAAAACATGAGGCCCGGTTTTTGCCGGGTCTCATGCGTATGGTCGGACAATGGGAAGGGCGCGCCCCGGGGGGCAATATTCAGGTAGCGACGCGAAACAGCCTATGGAGCGCAGGTATCAATGCACGCTCACTGGCTCCATGTCATTTTGCCGTGCCATGACAAATGCCATCGTCCGGTCGGTGACCAATGCCAGACGTTCACCTTCTTCATGATGAATTGCATAAAGATCAGTCACGCCTGGTAATTGGTCGCGGATCTCTTCAGGCAGATCACTCGCCTTGATCGGGCGGACATAGGCAATCGGACGACCTGTCGTCTTGATAGGAAATTCGCTGTTCATCTGCTCACCTCTCAGCCTCGTGTTATTGGGACGGTCTGCACCGTATCTTCGGGTTCCTTGCGTATCAGGTCGATATGCAAAAGCCCGTCTTCAAGTTGCGCCTTTGCGACATCCACGCCATCAGCCAGTGCGAATGCGCGTTGGAACTGTCGCGCGGCAATGCCACGATGCAGAAAGACACGGGTATCATTTCCACTGTCTTGCTGTTGGCCGTGCACCAGCAACTGGCGTTTTTCGACCGTGATGGTCAAATCATCTTCGCGAAACCCGGCCAGAGCGAGCGTGATGCGAAACTCGTTCGGAGCGGTTACTTCTATATTAAACGGCGGATAGCCGTCTGTTCCCGCCCGCGCTGTACGTTCAACCAGTCGTTCAAGCCTGTCAAAACCCAGCAACAACGGGTGCGACGGGAAATTCAGTTTAGTCATCAGCTTCAGCCCTCTCGAATAAGCGACATTGCTGCGGGCCCCGAATGCGGCAACCCGGTATAACCATGATATGGTGTGTTTTGCCCCGCTCACAAGAGGCAGCAAGTCGCGTTCAGTCCGATCAAAGGCTTTTGCCGCAGCCTTTTTCCGGCTATCGTCTTGCTTGGATTAACAGGTATAGAATCGCGCCCATGAATTCTCCGCAGGAACTGAGCCATGAAGACGTGTTGCGTGTCAAACTTGAAGTCTTGCGCCAGAAGCACCGTGATCTTGATGAGGCGATCAATGCCCTGCATGAGCAAGGCCCGCTTGCGCAGCTGACGATCCAGCGCCTCAAGAAAGAGAAGCTGAGGTTGAAAGACCAGATCTCGCGGATCGAAGATGAACTGACCCCCGATATCATTGCCTGATAAGATTGCGCCTGTGGCGACCCTTGCTATAAGTGCGATGAATTCAGCCAAGAGGGGCCAAATGTCCGACATTCAGGTAGGAATTATCATGGGCAGCCAGTCTGACTGGCCTACGATGCGCGAAGCGGTACAGATGCTTGATGCGTTGGAAATCCGCTATGAAACGCGCATCGTGTCGGCCCATCGCACACCGGACCGCCTGTGGGACTATGGGCGCAGCGCGGTGGATCGTGGTTTGCAGGTGATTATCGCAGGCGCAGGCGGGGCTGCGCATTTGCCGGGGATGATGGCCTCCAAGACGCGTGTGCCTGTAATTGGCGTGCCGGTGCAGACCAAAGCGTTGTCGGGCGTGGACAGCCTCTATTCGATCTTGCAGATGCCGCGCGGCTATCCGGTTGCGACAATGGCAATCGGGGCGGCAGGGGCCGCAAATGCCGGGCTGATGGCCGCTGGCATTCTGGCATTGCAGGATGACGCGCTTGCCGCGCGGTTGGACAAGTGGCGCGCGGATCTGTCTGCCTCCATCCCTCAGGAGCCGCGCGATGACTGACATTTTGCCAGCCGGAAGCGTGATCGGCATATTGGGGGGCGGCCAGCTTGGGCGGATGCTGTCAGTCGCGGCGTCGCGGCTGGGCTATCGCTGCCATATCTATGACCCAAGCCCAGAACCACCTGCGGGCCATGTGGCCGAGCATATCACCACGGCACCTTGGGATGACGCCGATGCCTTGGCGCAATTTGCCGCGCGGGTTGATGTCATTACCTTCGAATTCGAAAACATTCCCACCGCGACCCTTGATCTGCTAGAGCCATTGCGCCCCATCCGCCCCGGTCGCCGCGCCTTGTCCGTGTCGCAGGATCGGCTGACAGAAAAAGAGTTTCTGCGCGGCCTCGGGTTGGAAACGGCACCTTTTGCGCCTGTGAACAGTGCAGATGAACTGGCGCTTGCGGTTGCAGATATCGGCACGCCCGCAATCCTGAAAACGCGGCGTATGGGGTATGACGGCAAAGGGCAGGCGCGGATCGACACCGCTGCCGATATTCAGCCCGCATGGGACGCCATGCAAGGCGCCCCGGCCATATTAGAGGGGTTTGTGACCTTCTCTCAGGAAATTTCAGTGATCGCCGCGCGCGGTCTGATCGGCGAGGTTGCCGCATTTGATCCGGGCGAGAATGTGCATGAAGCCGGAATTTTGCGCGAAACCCGCGTTCCCGCGCGGCTGAATGGGCGCCAGCGCAGCGATGCGGTTTTGCTGGCGGCGAAAATCCTGAATGCGCTGGATTATGTGGGCGTGCTTGGGGTGGAGTTGTTTGTTACCTCTGACGGTTTGATCGTGAATGAAATTGCACCGCGTGTGCATAATTCGGGGCATTGGACCCAGAACGGATGCAGCACCGACCAGTTCGAGCAGCATATCCGCGCCGTTGCGGGCCTGCCGCTGGGCGATGGTGGGCGCCATGCAGATGTGGTGATGGAAAACCTGATCGGCGACGACCTGAACCGCGTTCCAGAATTGCTGCGCACACGGGATGTTGCGGTGCATTTATACGGGAAACCAGAAATGCGCGCAGGTCGCAAGATGGGACATGTGAACCGCATTATCCGGCAAGAGCGCTAAGGTGTTTCTTGTAAGGCAGCCAAGTGCAACTTTGCGTGACATAGCGGTCGTTCATCTGCTTTTAGCTGCGCGGAGCAAAGGCCGAAGACCGCCGCGCATCGCCGGGCCGCCCCCACGGCACGGCGATTTGGCTGCTGCCAGTGCATAGCTTTCATCTTTTGCGGGTTAGGCTAGCATAAAGCGCTA
>SLAT01000332.1 GCA_007126715.1 Roseinatronobacter sp. | reverse complement strand
GTTCAGCAATTTCATGATTTCAGCATCCACGTCTTTCACGCCGTGGCGCATATCCACCAGCAATAAGGCGCGGCGCAGGTTTGCGCGCCCTGAAAGATAGGCTTTCAGCAGGCGTTGCCATTTCTCGACTACGGGCAGTGGCGCTTTTGCGAAACCATAGCCCGGAAGGTCCACCAGATAGTGGCTCTCACCCGCGGTGAAATAGTTGATTTCCTGCGTGCGCCCCGGTGTGTTCGATGTGCGCGCGATGGCGCGGCGTCCTGTCAGTGCGTTGATAAGGCTGGATTTTCCCACATTCGAGCGGCCCGCAAAGCAGACTTCCAGCCTGTCTGATGGGGGTAGCCCGTCCATAGCGACGACACCCTTCAGAAACTCTACCTCGCTGGTCAGAAGTTTGCGACCTGCCTCCAGCGAAAAGGCATCGGGTTCCTCGGCAATGGGGAAGGGCAGTGTGGTCATGTTACAAACTCCACCGTGTCGCCTGCATGTATTACGCCGCTTCGGGTGACACTGGCATAGACACCGAAATCGGTATGGTCATAGGCTTGTTCGAGCGCGTCCAGTGTGTTGACATCAATCTTGCCGGTTGTGCAATCCACCATCGTTGCGCGGCAGCGGCCGATGCGTTCTGCGATCTTCAACCGTGCAGTGCCGATCTGCAACTCCCGGCCGATCAGATCGAATTCTTCCCACGGGGCCAGCCCCTCAAGCCACAGGTTGCCGCGCCAGCGGTCCAGCCCCAGCTCTTGGCCGATGCGTTGCCCAAGTGCGCGGTTCGAGGACATGTTCAGGATCGACACGGACTCGAAATCCGTATCAGTCATGCCACGTCCTGCTGTGACCAGACGTTTGGGCTGTGCGCGTCCCTCTGCCATCAGGGGGCGCACCCAGTCCAGAAATGCGGTCTGTCCGGCACTGTCTGCGGGGGCAAAGCTGAGCGGTTCAAGCGCAGGGTGGGTCAGGGTCATGTGTTGTGACGCCTCATCAAACTGCGCGTGGATCGCCTGCAGCGCGGGGGTCTTGGCCCCGCGCGTGAAGTTCATGCAGGCGTTCCAGCCCGGCATCAGGGTGGCCGCTTCATGCGCCACGGCCCAATGCCGGTCATAGGGCAGGCAATGCCCTTCGGTCAGACTGACCGAGGGCAGTTCCTCGCGGCCATGCGCCTTTATGGGATGGCGGAAGATATGCGAAAGCCGCCATCCCATCTGCTCAGGTCTTCTTCTTTTTCTTGACGCCGATATTGCCAAGAAGATCGGGCCGGGAACCGTTCATCGCCATGATCGAATATTGCTGTGTAAAGGTGATCACGTTGTTCGCGATCCAGTACAGCACCAGACCCGAGGCGAACCAGCCCAGCATGAACATGAAGATCCACGGCATCCATGTCATGACCGCCTGCTGGATCGGCTCTGTGGGGGTTGGGTTCAGCTTCATCTGCAACCACATCGACACGCCCAGCAAGATTGGCAGGATGCCGATAAAGACCAGCGACAGAATGCTGTCTGGGTGTGGTGCCGCCCAAGGCAGCAGGCCAAACAGGTTCATGATCGAGGTCGGATCTGGTGCGGACAGGTCGTTGAACACCCCGAACCACGGTGCGTGCCGCAATTCCAGCGTGACGAAGATCACCTTGTAAAGCGAGAAGAAGATCGGAATCTGCAACAGGATCGGCAGGCAGCCCGCAGCGGGGTTTACCTTCTTTTCCTTGTACAGCTTCATCATCTCTTGCTGCATCTTCTGCTTGTCGTCGCCAGCGCGTTCCTTGATCGCCAGCATGTCAGGTTGCAATTCCTTCATCTTGGCCATGCTGACATAGGATTTCCACGCCAGCGGCAGCAAAACGGCCTTGATCAGCAGAGTCAGGGTGACGATGGACCAGCCCATATTGCCGATAATGCCGTTGATGAAATACAGCGTCGCGAAGATGGGTTTGGTCAGGAAGAAGAACCAGCCCCAGTCAATCGCGTCTATGAAACGGTCAATGCCCATTTCGCGTTCATAGTTGCGAATAACGGTCCATTCCTTGGCGCCGGCAAACAGCATGGTTTGCACCTGATCGCTTTCGCCCGGTCCAACGGTCAGTGTCGGCAGGTCGGCGCGGGTCTGGTACACATCACGCGCAGGGATATAGCGCGATACCGCCGAGAATGCCTGTCCGGGCTGCGGAATCAGCATTGCCATCCAGTATTTGTCGGAAATACCAAGCCAGCCATTTTCGGCCACTTCGGTCACGCGGGCGTTCGTATTCTCGCGCTCATTGACGCGGAAATCGCGCACCGCCTTGTATTTGTCTTCGTTCAGGCGACCATCTGCAACTTCGATAAACCCTTCATGGCTGATGAAGAAATTCTCAAGGTCCGACGGCTCTCCGTGGCGCGAGATCAGGCCATAGGGCGCCATGCGCGCCGTTACATCGCCGGTATTCTCAACCCCTTGAGTTACGCTGAACATATAGTTCTCGTCAATCTCGAAGCGTTGGGTGAACCGCAGGCCGGACTCGTTTGTCCAAGCCAGTGTGATAGGCATTCCGGGGGCAAGGCGGTCGCCCTCAATAAGTTCCCACGGTGTGTTGGCACCGGGAACTTCATCCCAGCTCATGTCGCGACCGGGTCGCCAGCCGTAAAGCGCATAGAAGGCTTCGTTCTGATCCTCGGGTTTCAGAAGCTGGACGATGCTTGCGCCGGGATCGACCGTTTCACGGTAATCTTTCAGCGACAGGTCATCAATCCGACCGCCACGCAGGTTGATCGAGCCCGTCAGGCGGGGCGTGTCTATTTCGATGCGGGGCAGTTCCGCGTCGGCGTCGATCTGCTCGGCCTCGGCCATTGACTGTGCCTCGCCGCCCGGTGCGACGGGCAGTTCGGTTACATCGGCGGCCTCTCGTGGGGTGGGTTCAGGGGGTGGAAACATCCACATCCATGCCACGAGCACCAAAAGGCTGAGGGCGAAAGCCATAAGCAGATTGCGGTTCTGTTCGTCCATGAGAAGGCCGTATCCTGTCACATCTGGGGTCGCGCCCGGTTCAACAGAAGCCCCGCCCAAAGGTCAAGCGATTTTCCCCTATTTCCCGAAAGCGCGTCATCACATCGCGTCAAAACCCGGTGGTTGTTTTATGTTCGGGCCGGTGTTTGGCGCAGTTTCAAGCGAAAGAAAATCGAAAAGCTCTGGGTCAGGCATATGCGAGGGGCGGATGTTCATAAGTGCGCGAAACATCACGTTCCGCCGCCCCGGCATACGCTTTTCCCACTCATTCAGCAACGCCTTGACCTGCATACGTTGCAATCCGTCCTGGCTACCGCATAGATCGCAAGGAATGATCGGGAAACTCATGGCGCGGGCAAATCGGTCACAGTCATCCTCGGAAACAAAGGCGAGGGGGCGATACACGAACAGGTCGCCTTCTTCATTCACCAGCTTGGGCGGCATTGTTGCCAGTCGCCCGCCATGAAACAGATTCATGAAGAAAGTTTCCAGCAGATCGTCACGATGATGGCCCAGCACCACGGCCGAGCATCCTTCCTCTCGGGCGATTCGGTACAGATTGCCGCGTCGCAGGCGTGAACACAGCGCACAATAAGTGCGCCCCTCTGGCACCTTGTCCATGACGATCGAATAGGTGTCGCGATATTCGATCCGGTGGGGAATTTGCATTCGCGTCAGAAATTCTGGCAGGACGGTCGCGGGAAAGCCGGGCTGACCCTGATCCAGATTGCAGGCCAGCAATTCGACAGGCAGCAAGCCGCGCCACTTCAACTCGACCAGCGCGGCCAGCAATGTGTAGCTGTCCTTGCCGCCAGACAGGCAGACCAGCCAGCGCGCGCCGGGTTCCACCATGCCATACTGATCAAGCACCGCGCGGGTTTCGCGGATGATACGCTTGCGCAGCTTGCGAAATTCGGTTGTGTCGGGGGCACCTTGCAAGATCAGGGGCACATCTGTGGTTTCATCAAGCATGAAGCGTCACCTTTCGCCTTCATCGCGCCGGGGGTCGGGTTGGATATCCGCGTCCGCAGCATTGCCCGGCACCGGATCATAGCCGGAACTGCCCCAGGGATGGCAGCGCCCGATACGGCGAATCGTAAGCCAACTACCCTTGAGCGCGCCATGACGTTCCAACGCTTCCATGGCATAGGCAGAGCAGGTGGGTTGAAACCGGCAGCCATGCCCGACCCAAGGGCTGAACACGACCCGATAAAACCGCACTGGTAGCGAGACGACCCATGCAAGCGGTGTCATTTCTTGCCCCCATGAAGCTTTGAAAGGGCGTGTTCCAGATCCCTACACATCGCCGCGAAATCATGACTGACGGTGGCACCGGGGCGACCGACCAGCACATAATCCCAGCCGTCACGGCCATGCCGTGCCATTACTTCCCGCGAGACAGCGCGCAAACGGCGCTTGGCGCGGTTGCGCGTAACCGCGTTCCCCAGTTTCTTGGAACAGGTAAAGCCAACGCGCAGACCCTCAGCCGTGTCAAAACCACGCTGATGGGCTTGTAGCAAAAAGGCAGGGCATGGCACGCGCATCGCTTTTGCCGCCCGCACAAAATCTGCGCGTTTCTTGAGGGTTTGGGGTTTCAGGCATAACAAATCCGCCGGGGCAGTTGCGGGTTCGGCGATTTGCCTTGCCACATTTGCACCCGGCGGTTTCATCTTGTTAACCTCTGGCCCGCTATCGCAGGCCATGCAATCAAGCCGACAGTTTCTTGCGGCCCATGCGACGGCGCGCATTCAGGATCTTCTGGCCCGCTTTTGTGGCCATGCGTGCACGAAAACCGTGGCGGCGCTTGCGCACCAGGTTACTGGGCTGATAGGTGCGTTTCATCGCTCCGTTCCTTGTATCCGGGTAGCCGGGGTTCCTGCTGGATTCGGCCACATATTCTTATTCAAGTCCGCCGCATACCCGCCATGCCCATGCAAGTCAATTCTCAAATCCTTGAAAATAGCGCCGACGGGTCTGGATCGCGCAGAAAACTGTAACATTTCGCCTATCACCCCCGTATGTGATCAAGGCCGCGTGAGAATGCAAGAAATCAGGAAACACCTTGGGCTTTCTTGCGTAATCCAACATGGTGAAGGCAATGAAAGGACAGCTTCGTTTGACACAGCCCATTAGACCCTCGGTGCAATGGCGCCAACGTTTGCCAATTCTTGTTATCATTGTCGTTGCGATTCTCGGCGCTGTCATTTTGCGCGAGTATTTGTCTTTCGAGGCGTTGCGCGAGAATCGTGCCGCACTGATCGCCTTTCGTGACAGCAATTACCTGCTGACCGCTGCTGCATTTATTCTAGCCTATATCGCAATCGTCAGTTTCTCGTTGCCCGGTGCAACGGCGGCCACTTTGACGGGCGGTTTCCTGTTTGGCCTGTTTCCGGGGGCTGCGTTCAATTTGATCTCGGCGACGATTGGCGCGATTATGATTTTCTGGGCCGTGCGGGCCGGGTTTGGCCGGGCGATGGCGGCGAGGATTGATGCAAGCGACGGACGGGTGAAGCGCCTTACAATGGCAATTCGCGCAAATGAATTTCCCGTTCTGTTTTCGCTGCGGCTTATGCCGGTGCTGCCGTTTTTTGTGATGAATGTGATCCCTGCATTGATCGGGGTGCGGACATCGGTTTTTGCGGCCAGTACGTTTCTGGGCATCATGCCGGGGGGGCTGATCTATACATGGGTCGGTGCAGGGCTGGGCGAGGTGTTTGCCCGTGATGAAACCCCTGATCTGGGCATTATCTTCGAGCCGCATATCCTTGGCCCGTTGCTGGGGCTGGCGGCTTTGTCGCTCTTGCCCACAATCGTCAAATCCCTGCGCGGCAAGGAGCGTGAGTTATGAGCCATATCAAGACAGATATCTGCGTCATCGGGGGGGGCTCTGGTGGGCTTTCGGTTGCTGCCGGGGCCGTGCAGATGGGCGCGCGTGTCGTGCTTGTCGAAGGCCACAAGATGGGCGGAGATTGCCTGAATTACGGCTGCGTTCCGTCCAAAGCCTTGCTCTCGCAGGGGAAAGCCGTCAAGGCGCGCGGGGGCACTCCACGCGCGGAAGATTTCCATGCCGCGATGGCACATGTCCACGCGACCATCGCCGCTATTGCGCCGCACGATTCGGTTGAACGGTTCGAGGGGTTGGGTGTTCAGGTCATCGAAGGTTTCGCCCGTTTCTCCGGCGCTGACACGGTCGCTGTGGGCGAGACAACAATCTCTGCGCGCCGCTTTGTCATTGCGACTGGATCACGCGCTTTCGTGCCGCCGATCAAGGGCTTGGAAAATGTACCCTATATGACCAATGAGACCCTGTTCGAGCAAACCGAGTGCCCCAGCCACTTGCTGATCATCGGCGCCGGTCCCATCGGCTTGGAAATGGCGCAGGCCCATCGGCGCCTTGGCGCGCGGGTCACTGTGATAGAAGGGGCCACCGCCCTTGGCCGCGACGACCCCGAGGCCGCAGCGGTTGTGCTGGACCAGTTGCGCAGCGAAGGGGTCGAGATTATCGAACAGGCACAGGTCGAACAAGTCTCTGGCCGCGCGGGTGCGATTGAAGTGCAGGTGAAGGGCGGCACGATCTTTGTGGGGACGCATTTGCTTGTTGCGGTCGGGCGTGCGCCCAATGTCGAAAAACTTGATCTGGAAAAGGCAGGCATTCGACACTCGCGTGCAGGAATTACCGTGGATGCCAGATTGCGCAGCAGCAACCGGCGCGTCTATGCGATTGGCGACGTGGCGGGGCAGGGACAGTTTACCCATCTGGCCGGCTATCATGCGGGTGTCGTCATCCGCTCTGTGGTGTTTGGTCTGCCTGCGAAAGCGCGCCACGATCATATTCCGCATGTCACTTTTACTGACCCAGAACTGGCCCATATCGGCCTGAGCGAGGCCGAGGCGCGCAAGCGCTATGGCGGGCAGGTCAGCGTGCATAAGCTGGGCTATGACCAGATCGACCGTGCGCAGGCCGAAGGCTGGAAAACGGGCTTTATCAAGATGATGGCGGTGCGGGGGCGGCCTGTGGGGGTGACGATTGTCGGCACACAGGCGGGTGAGGTGATTGCCCCTTATGCGCTTGCAATGGCGAACAATCTGAAGTTGAGTGCGATAGCCGGGACCGTCTTGCCCTATCCGACATTGGCGGAAATCGGCAAACGTGCAGCAGGGGCCTATTTTTCACCGAAACTCTTTGATAGCATAAACGTGAAGCGCTTTGTCGGCTTGGTTCAGAGGTGGTTGCCCTGACCTGCATGCGCTAGGTAAGGGTATGATCTCGAATAGTTTGTCAGCGCGGTTTCTTTGGCTTGTCGTCATCTTCGTGATGTTGGCAGAAGTCCTGATTTTCGTGCCTTCCGTGTCAAGGTTCCGTGAAGAATATCTTCTGGCAAGGTTGGAGCGCGCGCAAATTGCATCGTTGGCACTGCTGGCCTCTGACGGGTCCATAGCCGGAGAGTTGGCAGGTGAATTGCTGGAAAATGCGGGCGTCTATAACGTGGTGCTGCGCAGGGATGCGGTGCGCGAATTGATCTTGTCCTCGCCCATACCCGGACAGATTGATGCGACCT
>SLAT01000323.1 GCA_007126715.1 Roseinatronobacter sp. | reverse complement strand
CGCCCATGTTTTCGAACTTGTCTTCCAGTTCGATTTCCTTGGCGACAGTCACACCGTCTTTCGTGATGCGCGGTGCACCGAAAGATTTGTCGATAACGACATTACGACCTTTGGGGCCAAGGGTAACCTTTACCGCATCGGCCAGAATGTTCACGCCGCGCAACATGCGGTCGCGGGCATTTGTGTTGAATTTGACGTCCTTAGCAGCCATCTGGGTGCCTCCTGGTTGTCTGAATTTCTATTTTTCGAAAACGATCAGGCGATTACGCCAAGAATGTCGCTTTCTTTCATGATCAGCAGCTCTTCGCCGTCGATCGTCACTTCGGTGCCCGACCACTTGCCGAACAGAACCCGATCACCAGCCTTGACAGCCATGTCGATCAACTCGCCCGAATCCTTGCGCGCGCCTTCGCCAGTGGCGATGACTTCGCCCTCTGCGGGCTTTTCCTTGGCGCTGTCGGGAATGATCAGACCGCCCTTGGTTTTTTCTTCGCCCTCGACGCGACGGACGAGTACACGGTCATGCAGCGGTTTGAATGCCATCTGAGAACGCTCCTTTGGTTCCAGGTTGAAAATTTGTTGGCACTCGCTCTGGTCGAGTGCTAACGACGCAGAGATAGGGACCGCCGCCGACCCTGTCAACATCATTATGCTGAAAAAAAATCATCCCTCCGGCTGCGCGGCTTGCACACCGCTTGCACGGCGTGACAAGCGTTTCCGCCATAGCTATAAGCAGCGCAGAAACTGCCTTGGGCAGATACACTGACAACACACGGAATTGCAGCGATGATCAAAGTTTTCGGCCATTTCTCCCCTGACACCGACTCCACCGGATCGCCCCTGATCTGGGCCTGGTACCTGACCCATATCAGGAACACACCTGCCGAAGCGGTTCTGTTGGGCGACCCTAACACCGAAGCAAAATTCGCGCTCAAACACTGGGGCTTTGATCAGCCGGAAATCCTGCAAGACCTTGCGCCCGGCACGCCTGTGGTAATCGTGGACACAAACAACCCCGACGAATTGCCCAAGGGCATTAACGAGGCTGATATTCAGGGCATCATCGACCATCATAAACTGGTCGGCGGGCTAGAGACGAAAGGCCCGATTGATATCACCATCCGCCCGCTGGCCTGCACGGCAACCATCATGTACGAGTTGATCGGCAAGCACATGGCGCAGGCACCGCGCGGGGTGATGGGGATGATGCTGTCATGCATCCTGTCTGACACGCTGGAATTCCGCTCTCCCACGACAACCCAGACCGACAAGGCGGTCGCGCATGCCTTGGCAGAGGAACTGGGCGTTGATATTGGCGATCTGGCCGCGCAGATGTTTGCAGCAAAATCGGATGTATCGGCCTTTTCAGATGCAGAATTGCTGAAGATGGATGCCAAGAAATACAAGGTTGGCGACAAGACCTTCCGCATCTCTGTGCTGGAAACCACCGCGCCCGATCAGATCCTGTCGCGCAAGGATGCACTGGTCGCCGCCATGCCCCGTGTCGCCGCCGAAGATGGCGCGGATGAGGTCATGTTATTTGTCATCGACATTCTGAACGAGGAAGCCACGCTTCTGGTGCCCAATGATACGGTGCGCAAAGTGGCTGAAAAATCCTTCAACGTAACCGTCAGCGGCGACACGGTCTTGCTGCCCGGTGTCATGAGCCGCAAGAAACAGATCATTCCGGTATTGACGCAGTGACCCGGATCATCTCGAATTTCGCGGAAATCTCGGCCAATTATAATCTGGCGCTGGTCGATCTTTGGGGCTGCGTTCACAATGGTGAACGCGTGTATCCCGCTGCCGAAGCCGCACTTCAGGCGTTTCGCAAGGCGGGTGGCTGCGTTGTTCTGGTGACAAATTCACCCCGCCCCACCGCCGGAGTTCAGGCGCAGCTGGACGCGATGGGCCTGTCGCATGATGCCTATGATGGCATCGCCACCTCAGGCGATGCGGCGCAGGCGGGGATGCTGATGGGGGCTGTCGGGCGGCGTGTCTGGCATCTTGGCCCGGAAAAGGATGATAGCTTTTTCACCAATCTGCCCGACTGGGCAAAGGACCAACCCCCGATAGAGCGTGTGTCGTTCGATGAGGCAGAGGGAATTGTCTGCACTGGCCTGTTTGACGACATGACCGAGACACCCGAGGAATATCGCGGGCGGTTCCTGTCAGCGAAGGCACGCGAACTCAAGCTGCTTTGCGCCAATCCCGATATCGTCGTCGATTATGGCGGCACGCGCATCTATTGCGCGGGGGCGCTGGCGCAGCTCTATGACCAGATGGGGGGCGAAAGTTTCTATTTCGGCAAACCCCACCCCCCGATCTACGATCTGGCGCGGCGCGTTGCCACTGGCACTGGCCTGAAGTTTTCCGAGGATCGCACCATCGCTATCGGTGACGGGATTGGCACCGATATCAAGGGCGGTCTGGTTGAAGGGTTCGACACACTTTTCATCACTGGCGGGCTTGCTGCGGGTGAGTTCGGGCCGGATGTCGAAAGCCCGGATGCGGGGCTGTTGCAAGACTGGACAGCGGCACAGCAGATGCAGCCGACATTCGCCATCGGCCGGTTGCGCTGAACGCAGGCAGTTTACGAAACAAGTCAGCCCCACCCTGTAAAAGCAGGATGGGACTTTCAACATGAACGTGCCACAAAGTGCGACACCACGCCGCGCAACAAAATTACCTCATTTTTACAACTTTGGCACGATTATTACCCAAGGTGGTTGCGCGACGGCCAATGATCGGCTATTGCTGCACTGCAATAACGAACAGGATTCGGGTTTCAGAAGGGCTTGAGCAATGTTGGACAACGGCATGAATGATAATCTTCCCCGAGGCACCATCTGCATCGAGGACCTGGAAATCGGGATGTCGCGCTATCTTCGCAAGGAAATCACCAACCGTGATATCGAATTATTTGCCGAAGTTTCGACCGACCGGAACCCTGTGCATCTGGATGACGATTACGCGCAAGATACGATCTTTGAGGGCCGTATCGCACATGGGATGCTGACTGCGGGCCTGATCTCGGCAGTGATTGGCGAACAACTTCCGGGTCACGGAACGATCTATATGGGCCAGACGCTGAAATTCATGGCCCCCGTGCGCCCCGGTGATGTGGTGCTGGCCGAAGTCACTGTGCTGACCATTGATTATGCAAAACGGCGCGTCACACTTGAATGTCGCTGCACGGTGGGGGATATGACAGTCCTGAAAGGCGAAGCCACAGTGCTGGCACCAAGCCGCAAATTCGACTAAGGCCGGGGCATCTTGCCCTACAGGGGGCAGATGCAGACATTTCACCATTGGCGCGACCCCGGCCCCGCCGACAAGGGCGCTTCCGTTGCATTGGGCAATTTCGACGGGGTCCATCGCGGGCACCAGCGCGTTATTGACCTTGCGCGCCGCCCCGATGCGCCACTTGGGATTATCTGCTTTGAACCCCACCCGCGGGAATTCTTTGCCCCCGATGCCCCCCCATTCCGCCTGATGAGTGCAGAAACCCGCGCGAATCGACTGGCGCGGCTGGGTGTCGAGCACCTGTACCAGTTGCCATTCGGGCCTGACCTTTCCAGCCTCTCTGCCGATGATTTTGCCCGTGATGTGTTGTCGCAGGGGCTAGGGGTCCGTCACGTCGTGGTGGGTGCCGATTTCTGTTTTGGCAAGGGCCGCCAAGGCACAGCCAGCGATCTGGAGCGTCTTGGCCGCGAATTGGGGTTCGAAGTTACAATCGCGCCGCTGCTGGCCGAAGGGGACCGCGTCTTCTCGTCAACGGCCATTCGCCAAGCCATCACCGATGGCCGCCCCCGTGACGCCGCCGATATGCTGGGCCATTGGCACCGGATCGACGGCGAGGTGCTGCATGGCGAAAAGCGCGGGCGAGAGTTGGGATACCCGACCGCAAACATGTCAATCACCGGCCTGCACCCCCCGCGCTTCGGGGTCTATGCCGTTCTGGTCGATGTGCCGGACGGCCCGCAACAGGGCCAGTATCATGGCGTCGCTTCGATCGGGGTGCGCCCTATGTTCGGAGAGAACCTGCCAAACCTCGAAAGCCATCTGTTCGACTTCAAGGGCGATCTTTATGGGCGCCACCTGTCAGTGGCACTTATCGCACATCTGCGCGACGAGATGCGCTTTGACAGTCTGGAGGGGCTGATTATCCAGATGGATGCGGACAGCGCGCAGGCGCGCGCCATTCTGGGCGCGCTCTAGCACCCGCGTCAGGTGCCGTGCATTTCCTTGATAGATGTCAGGCGAATGTCGGGGTAGTCGCGGGCCACACGGTCAATATCCCATTGCAGCCGGGTCATGAAAACCGGGTCACCATCGCTGTCAGAGGCCATATGCTGCTTGTTGGCAGCGGTGAATTTCTCAACCGCCAGCTTGTCGCCAGCGACCCAGCGCGCCGAGGTGAATTGCGTCGGCTCGAACCGCACCGGCAGGCCGTATTCCAACTCGATCCGGCTGGCCAGCACCTCATATTGCAACTGCCCGACCACACCGACGATAAAGCCAGAGCCGAACACCGGCTTGAACACCTTGGCGGCCCCTTCTTCGGCGAATTGGGTCAGCGCCTTGTCCAGATGCTTGGCCTTCATAGGGTCGCCTGCGCGGCAGGCTTGCAACAATTCGGGTGCGAAAGACGGGATGCCGGTGAAGCGCAGCGCCTCACCTTCGGTAAGCGCATCGCCAATGCGCAACTGACCGTGGTTGGGAATGCCGATGATATCGCCTGCCCAAGCCTCTTCAGCCAATTCACGGTCAGCCGCCAGAAACAGCACGGGGCTTGCGATACTCATCTGCTTTTTAGAGCGCACATGCAGCAGTTTCATGCCACGTTCAAAATGCCCCGAGGCAAGGCGCACAAAAGCTACACGGTCACGGTGCTTGGGGTCCATATTGGCCTGAACCTTGAACACAAAGCCTGTGACCTTGTCTTCCTCTGGCGCGATCTGCCGATTTTCGGCTTTCTGAATCTGAGGCTCTGGCGCATAGGCCGCGATGCCGTCCATCAATTCCTTTACCCCGAAAGAATTGATCGCTGAACCGAACCAGATCGGTGTCAGATGCCCTTCAAGCACCGATTTCGGGTCCAGAGGGGGCAGCAATTCGCGCGCCATCTCGACCTCTTCGCGCAGTTGCGCCAACAGATCGGCGGGAATATGCGCTTCCATTGCAGGGTCATCCAGACCTTCCAGCACTATGGTTTCGCCGACCTTGTTGCGGTCGGCGCGGTCCATCAGTTCCAGCCGGTTGCGCAACAGATCATAGCAGCCAAGGAAGTCGCCCCCGCGCCCTATGGGCCAGCTTGCAGGGGTCACGTCAATCGCAAGGTTTTGTTGAATTTCGTCAATAATATCGAAAGTTTCGCGGCTTTCCCGGTCCATCTTGTTGCAAAAGGTCAAGATCGGCAGATCGCGAAGGCGGCACACCTCGAACAATTTCCGGGTCTGGGATTCGACGCCCTTGGCCCCGTCAATGACCATCACCGCCGCATCCACTGCCGTTAGCGTGCGGTAGGTATCTTCCGAGAAATCCGAGTGGCCGGGTGTATCGACCAGATTGAACCGATACTTGCCAAAATCGAACGACATGGCCGAGGCCGAGACAGAGATGCCACGGTCCTTTTCCATCTGCATGAAATCCGACCGCGTGCGCCGCGCCTCGCCTTTGGCGCGCACCTGCCCTGCCATCTGGATTGCACCCCCAAACAGCAGGAATTTTTCGGTCAGCGTTGTCTTACCCGCATCAGGATGCGAGATGATGGCGAATGTGCGCCGCCGCGCAATTTCGGGCGGCAATTCGGGACGGTTTTGTGCGTGATCCAACATGCCGCGCGTATAGGTCAAGGCGCAATATTCGGCAAGCCATACAATACCAAAGCGTAAAACCTCACACAGCCATGAAGCGAACCTGTGCGTTTGGATAGGTTCAACGCTGCACGGAATTTTTATGCTTTCGCACAGTGCGGCATCGGCTGTGCATTTCAACCATGCCGGTCTATGCCGCGCTGAATATACCCTCCGGAAGAAAGGCATCGCCATCACAGCGTGTTCGCCGCTGGCGCTTATTGTCTTTGCAACGACATCAATCGCACAAAATGCCCGATCGGGTGCATCTGATCTGTGGCTGGACAACAGTCAGACCCGCTACCCTGACAAGGCTGATTTGTGCTGGTGTGCCGCACCTGACACAAGGGACCGCGATTAGTGTGAACGGTCAGCTTTGCGGGACAAATCTGCCCATCAGGTGCTTTTAACTGCGCGGAATCAAGGGCGTCAGCCCGCCGCGCATCGCCGGGCCGCACCCACGGCACGGCGATTTGGCTGCCACCAGCGCACAGCTTTGATCTTTTGCGGATTTGGCCAGCATAAAACGCTACAGATTGAATCTTGGATCGCCGCACCGCGGCCCGACGCTGCGCGGCTTCTCGCTAGCATCAACCGTCCAAAACGCCCTCAAACCTGTCGCTGGGTATCTTGCGCCAAGTCCAGATACTAGGTTGCGCAATTCCGGCAGAACGGAGTTGCTGGCAGCAGGTCCAACCGCTCTTCGCTGATGTCATTGCCACATGCCACACAGAAGCCGTATTCGCCAGCGTCTATGCGCTTGAGCGCCGCGTCCAGCATCATGATTTCCTTCTTCGCAGCATTACCCAGCGCTTCGAGGGTTTCATCCTCTTCATGTTCGATCGCATTATCTTCCCAATCCGGGCTGCCATGCGCGGCAAGCTCCTGATCGACATGGGTGACCCGCGCAATCAATTCCAGCTGGCGGTCCTTGATCTGGGCGATGCGTGCGGCAATGTCGGTCATGATCGGCCTCTTTCTGTGTGATGGGCTGATATTTAACCAGTTTCGCCCTCCTGTCATTGATCCGTATCAAATGCCTCTTTTCTGGCGCGTCGGCGCAGGCTATGACAACGCCATGTTGAAAACCCGCATCATCCCCTGCCTTGATGTCGCCGATGGCCGTGTGGTCAAGGGCGTGAATTTTATTGATCTGCGCGATGCCGGCGACCCGGTCGAGGCGGCAAAAGCCTATGACGCTGCTGGCGCGGATGAATTGTGCTTTCTGGATATTCACGCCACCCATGAAAACCGTGGCACCATGTTCGATCTGGTGACCCGCACGGCAGAAAACTGCTTCATGCCGCTGACAGTGGGCGGCGGTGTGCGCTCGGTCGAGGATGTGCGCGCGCTGCTTCTGGCCGGGGCGGACAAGGTCAGTTTCAATTCTGCCGCCGTGGCCGACCCCGATGTCGTGGCCCGTGCTGCCGACAGGTTCGGCAGCCAGTGCATTGTAGTGGCGATAGATGCCAAGACCGTCAGCCCCGGAAAATGGGAGATTTTCACTCATGGCGGGCGCAAGCCCACCGGTGTAGATGCTGTGGAATTTGCCCGCACGGTTGCCGCCAAAGGCGCAGGTGAAATCCTGCTGACCTCGATGGACCGCGACGGCACGCGTGCGGGCTTCAACTTGCCCCTGACGCGTGCGATTGTGGATGCCGTCCCGATCCCGGTAATTGCCTCTGGCGGGGTGGGCACGCTGGATCATCTGGTTGAAGGGGTGACGATTGCCGGCGCCTCAGCCGTGCTGGCCGCGTCGATCTTTCATTTCGGCGAATACACTATCGGAGAGGCCAAGGCCCATATGGCTTCGGCAGGCATTCCCGTGAGGCTTTCATGAGCGCGTTGGAGCGGCTGGCCGCCACGATTGCGGCACGGCAGGGCACTGATCCCGATTCAAGCTGGACCGCGAAACTGCTTGCCAAAGGCCCCGAGAAATGTGCCGAAAAATTCGGGGAAGAGGCTATTGAGGCCGTGATCGAAGCCGTGAAGGGCGACAAGGCGCGCCTGACCTCAGAGGCGGCGGATGTGCTGTATCACCTGCTGGTCATGTGCGCGGCACGCGGTGTGACCCTGGCCGAGATCGAGGCGGAGCTTGCGCGCCGCGAAGGCACCTCTGGCCTGACCGAGAAGGCCGCGCGCCAACCCTAAGCGCCCTTGCCCTGCCCCGCGCCGGGGTATATGCCACACATGTTAACTATCTTCGCAGGTATGCCGAATGAATGAATGGCTGCTCTCGCTTGTCGGCACGCCAGAGGGCGCGCGGCTGGCGACCTTTCTGGCGCTGACGGCTGCGCTTGCGCATGCTGTCTTTGGCGCACTTCAGAAAGGCGGGCATGATCCGTGGCTGTCGCGCGGTTCCATCGACCTTGCACTGGTGGTCTTGTCGGCCCCCATTGCGCTCTTCGTCTTTGGCCCGCCTGCCCCGCATATGTGGCCCGTTCTGGTGGGCGTGGTGGTTATTCATTTCATCTACAAGATGGCAATGGCGCTGGCCTATGAAAAGGCCGCCTTTACCGTTGTCTACCCGGTGGTGCGTGGCACTGGCCCGCTGATTACCGTCATCGCCGCGATGCTGTTTTTCGGCGAACAATACACGGCGCTTCAATGGCTGGGGGTGGCCTGCTTGTCGGGCGGCATTCTGCTGCTGGCGCTGCGCAACCTGTCGGAGGAGCAGATTGACCTACGCGCGCTGAAAGTAGGTCTGATCTGGGCTTTGGCGGGCGGCGTGATGGTGGCGGTTTATACCACCTATGACGCCTGGGCGATCCGTTTGTCGGGCGACCCGCTGGGGTTTCTGGCGTGGTTTTTCTTCCTGTCCTCGGTAGATTTCATGATTCTCGGCGCGCTGCGCTACCGCAACATGGCCCATCCGCCGCGCCCTATTCCCTTGTTGCTGCGCGGTCTGGCGGGCGCGCTGATCGCTTATATCAGCTTTGGCGCGGTCATGATCGCCACGCTGATCGGCAAGGTTGGCGAGGCGGCGGTCCTGCGCGAAACGTCGACCGTGTTTGCGGCCTTTATTGGCTGGTTTATCCTGAAGGAACGTGTCGGGCCGCGCAAACTGGCGTTGATGTGCCTGATCGCTTTGGGGGCCGTGATTATGGAATTGGGCCGCGCGTCATAGGCGCGAGGACAGGATGCCGGTATTGATACCCCCCATCCGCAATTCACCGAACAGGCGCTGATATTCCATTTTCGGGCACAGGTTCTGCACCACATCTAAGCCCTGTGCCTGCGCCTCGGCGGCTGCCTTTGGATGGGCGACGCCAATCTGCATCCAGATCGTGCGCAGCTTGGGCAAATGGGCCAGCGCCTCTTCCACAATTGGCGGCACATGTTCGGACCGGCGGAAGATATCGACCATATCCACTTCGGGCGGGCAATCGGCCAGTGTGGCGCGAACAGTTTCGCCCATCAACTCTTCGCCAGCATGGCCGGGGTTGACCGGGATCACCCGAAAGCCCTTCAGCTTCATGTAGCGCGCTACAAAATAGCTTGGCCGTACAGGGTTTGGCGAAACGCCCACCACCGCGATGGTTTTGGTGCGTTGCAATATCTTTCGCAATGTTGCGTCATCGGTTCTGTTCATGTCCATAGTGAAAGCCTGTCTGCCAAACAGTTGCAAGATGAAAAAACGCCCGGTCTTGTGACCGGGCGCAGGTGCGGAACGAGGGACAGTAACAAAGAAGACGCGGATGTTCCGGTCCTGCGTCACTGTATATATCTTGGGGCGTTACCTTTAAACTTCCAGTGCCAATCGCGCAACTGTGAGAGATTTGACATCAAGCGCATGTTCCGACGGGATTTACTGGCAGATGAGGCTGGCCTCAGGGTCGTTTTCCAGTTTGATCGGTTCTCCATGCGGTGTCGCCTGTGCTGCGCGTCTCCATGCGTGGGCAAGGTTCGCTCGCTGCGCCTCGGTCGTGCCTGTCTTCTGGTCGATCAGCCGTTCCAGCGCGAAAACCCAACACTGGTAATACATGGCACCGTCCTGTGCATCCGCGCCCAGCGCGTCAGATAATGCCGCTGTCCATTCGCCCCATGTAAACAAGCCCTGCTCATGCAAGGCAAGGGTCAGGGCAAATGCCTGTGCCTGCCAAGGCGCGTCAAACGGGTGTTCAGGCCGGGTCAAGGTAACTCTCCCATGCATCGACAGAGACTTGCAGGCCAGACTCGGCGTCATCGCCCCATAACGCGCGCCCGTCAAAGACAACGGTATAAAGCCGCTGCGGTGCCTCGCCCTGGCCATGTGCATTGGTGTCAGGGAAAACATGACCACCGTGATCTGCCTCTATCACCCCCACGGCGCCGCGCACATAGCGGGGCAACCGAGTGTGGCCGCGCGGATGCATGACCTTGGCGCGCACCTTGTCACCGGGTCGGAAGCGGGGTGCATCCTGCAAGGGCCGGTCGGTCGGCCCGCCGCGCGCAAGAGCAGGTCCCACAGCGTCGGGGGCCAATCGTCTGGGATGGGCCATAGCCTCGGCGGCCTGCCCCGTCGCCAATTCCTCTGCACTGATCAAGCCGTGTTTCGTCAGCAACGATTCCAGCCCTCTGATCCATATCTCGTAATAGCTGGACCCGTAATAAACCGCAGGCGGCAGGCTTTCGCGGGCATGGCGGCTTTCATCCAGTGTCCAGCGCCCCAAGGCACCGGCACAAAGTGTCAGGGCCAGCGCGCGGGCTTCCCACTCGGAATGGAAAAGCGCTGCGCTCTCGCCTTCGGGAGTGATGAGCCCAAACCCCATCTGCCCGCCAAGATCATGCGGGCCGTTCATGTCGGCACCTGCGCCAGCCCCGCCCCGATCATGCTGTCACGCGTGACCAGTTCGGCAAGCTGTGCCTGCGACAGCCCATCGCTGCCTGCGGGCCGTTGCGGGATGACCAGATATCGCAATTCGGCGGTCGAGTCCCAGACCCGCACCTGCTGGCCTTCGCGCAGGGTGACGCCAAATTCCGCCAGCACCGCGCGCGGCTCGTAGACTGCGCGTGACCGGTATTCGGGCGATTTATACCATGTCGGCGGCAATCCAAGCACAGGCCACGGGTAGCAGGAACACAAGGTGCAGACGACAAGGTTATGCACGCCATCCGTGTTGAAAACAGCCTGCATGTGTTCGCCCTGACGCCCCGAAAACCCCATCGAGGTGATTGCCGCAGTGGCATCTTGCGCAAGCCAATCGGCAAAATCCGGCTCTGCCCATGCGCGCGCCACGACCTGCGCGCCATTTTTCGGGCCCACATCCTCTGAATAGGTTTCGATGATCCGGTCCATCGCGGCCGGGTCCACCAGACCCTTGCGTGTCAGGATGGTTTCAAGCGCGCGCACGCGTGCCTCGATCGGATCCAGATGGTTGTCATGGTCACTATGGTCATGCGGCATGTCAGTTCTCCCTGCGTGAAGGTACTAAATCATCAGGCTTGCGCAAGCGCGTTCACGCCAGAAAGGCAGCGCGACACCCAGATCAATGCCCCGCCCCTGCCAGCGCAGGAAGCGCCTGTGCCAGCACGTTCAAACCGCGTACCAAGTCATCCTCATCTGTATCTTCCTCGAACGCATGGCTGATCCCGTTGATCGAGGGGACAAACATCATTGCAGCGGGCATCAGCGCCGCGACATTGGTTGCATCATGCAAGGCACCTGACTGCATTTCGCGCCATTTCCCGGGTGCAATCTGTTGCGCGGCATCAGCGATTGCAGCGCGCAAGGGCTGCGCCATCGCGACAGGTTCCAGACCCAGCATTTCAGAGAAGGACAGGCCCATTCCCATCACCTCTGCAATTTCCGACGCAGTGTCACGGATCACGTTTTCCATCCGTCCAAGGCGCGCGGCATCACCATCGCGCCATTGCATCGAGAACACGACCTTGCCCGGAACAATGCTATGCGCGCCGGGATGCAGGCTGACATGGCCGATGGTCCAGACCGAAGCTGGCGTGACCACGTTGCGCAGCCTATCATTTAGGGCCGTGTTAAAAGCAGAAAGCGCCTGAAACGCATCGCGCCGCAGGTGCATGGGTGTGGTGCCAGCGTGGTTTTGCACCCCGTCGAATGTGATGCGCATATCGCGTATGCCGACAATATCGGTGACCACGCCAATGGTTTGCCCTGCCTCATCCAGCCACGGCCCCTGTTCGATATGACATTCGACAAAACCGCTGAAGCGCGCGGGATCGACAAAATTCTGCGCCAGATGCGCCATTGCCGCGCGGGCTGTACCGAAGCTGGTTCCGGTGCTGTCGGTCAATGTGTCTGCATGTTCCAAGGACAGGCCGCCCGACCAGATCGCACTGCCTGTGGTCACGCCAAAGCGCCCCTCTTCATCTTGGAAACTGACAACGGAAACCGCTGGCCCGCCCGCCTCGCGCGCCGCGCGTGCCAGTTCCAGCCCCATAACAACACCTAGCGCGCCATCCAGCCACCCGCCTTCCGGCTGGCTGTCACTGTGAGAGCCTATCAGGAATGATTTGCCCTCTGAAAGCCCCCAAAGGTTGCCAACAGGATCGAACCGGGCATCAAGCCCGGCATCGCGCATCCGTCCTGCCAGCCATTCACGCGCGGCAATATCAGCCGCGCAAAAAGCTGGTCGCACGACACCTTTGCCTGTCCCGGATGCGCCAAAACTCCGAAGTTCATGCAAATCCTTCAGGAAGCGTTCACGATCGACTTTCATCTTTTGACCTTTCGAAAACCCGATGTCTTTAAATCAGCGAATACCCCGATAGCCAACCCTGCGCGGGGCGGTGCGGATGCAGGGCGTATTGACGTCCAGCCTTGGCAGGCGCGTTTATGACCGTGCCATTAGGCATAGTCACCTCGCCCGATTGTGGCGCAACTCTTTACCCTGTCTTCCAAGTGCTGCCATCCGCGCTGACCTTGATTTCGAAAGCGGCAATCGCGGCGCACCCTCCGCCTTAAGCTGCCGCGCAACGGTGAAAGGCAGGAGCGTGTGATCCTGCGCAGCCAAAGCAAGCGGCTTTCCGGACCATATGAGCGGAATGCCGCGTTCAAGTCACCTGTTGCGAACAGAACTCTCGCCAATCCGGCAGTATATGCAATAACTCCACTATAAACACAGGGGTGGCGTATCATGCAGGCACTTATCCACCAGACAAGAATACAAGAGCTTCAATTTGGCATTCAGGGGTCCGGGGTGACCCTTGGTCAGGACGTTCGACTGGAATATGACCAACAAAACCGCGTAGCCGCTTTCGTGAAATTGCCCGCGCGCTGGTCATTTGGGTTCAGCAAGAACAAAAGAAAGCAACTGGGCTATCTGGGGTCAGAAGCGGCAACGCTGATCACGCCCGCGCTTGAACGACAGGCCTCTCTGCGGGTTCGGATTGTCGAGTTGGAACCGGCTCATGCGCGCGGTGAAGGGGTTGATCAGGTCAGCGTATCGATCTGGGGGCAACCCTCGGATCTGCAACCATTGAAGCAGGAACCAAGCGCGCAACCGCAGTCACAATCTGTAGATTAAACCGGCCTCCGCATGAGTGCGTAATCTTGTTAACCCGTTAATGCGATAGGTGGGACAGGCGCGGTGGTTACACAACCCGCAACCAACCGGGACAAGACAGGGATCGAAGACGACATGATATATTTACTCTCGCAGAAATAGCTGGCGGCACAGTGTTTTGACAATCCGCCCGACCCTAACCTATAAGCCGACGATTCCTCGGCTTTACGGTGCAGAAGACCAAGGCAACGTTTCAAAATTTTTGACAGCAAGGCTTTAGGCGATGTCAGACCCAGAATCTCAGGGCCAGAAGAAAAACGACGGTGATGATGCGCTCGATCAGGAATTGAGAGCGCTTTTTGAACGCGTGGCAGAAGAACCTGTTTCAGATGAACTGAAGGACCTTGCCCGAAAACTTGAAGACCGGCTGAAAAAGCCCGAACAGGACTGAAAGAGTTATTTACTTTCAGAAACTTAAGCTGCGAGACAGATCGCAGCAATCGCGCAGCCCGGTGTGTGATACCTGATATTCTGCCCCGACGCCGCTGGTCTGCCTGAAAGCGCGCTGACGACCCATGCAGGTATTCCAAGAATGCCCGTCTTGCGGATCGCTCTGTAGTTTCACGACCACAAAATCATTTGCATTTCGCGAGGGGTAAGGCCCCTTCGATGCGCTTTTTCTTCCTTTGCCATGCGGTGCGACGCACGCAAGCGCGCAAGAACACGCATGGATTGTACGATTTTTCAGAATGGTCGAAGCTTTCTGGAACATTTCCGCGCCCATCTGGTTCTTGGGCTGTGTGCAGTAAAGCTTGGGGAAGACATGCGAATGCAATTAAATAGTGATAACCGCGTTAGCTGCGGGAACAGGTACCGGCAAATGATAGGCGGCTGCAACGCTGCCAGACAGGCACCTGTACGACCGGCAGAAGGATTACCCGCTTGGATTGCGCCAGTGCGAACAGCACTGTGATCTGACTGACAGGTTTTACGCCAGAAGACCACGCCATCTTACTCTCAGTATATCGAATGCCCACACCGCATCAGAGTTGCGGAATGTTGGGCTGGAAAACAAGGGCTTGCAGACAATGACACATACAATAGCTTCGGTTGTAATTCCTGCGGCGGGCAAAGGCACACGGCTGTTGCCGGCCACCAAAGCGACCCCAAAAGAACTTCTGAACATCTATGATCGGCCCGCGCTGCAATTCGCCATAGATGAGGCTATTGATCTTGGCGTGCAGCGGATTGTTATCGTCATACACCCCGACAAGTCAGGAATACGCCAGTATCTGACCCCTGATCGCGCGTTCATTGATGACCTGAATGCGTCTGGCAAGACGCGTCTGGGCGCGGCCTTGGCCAATATCGAGGTGCCCGGTCACATCGAAGTGGTGTTTGCGGAACAGCCCCAGCCCCTGGGCCTCGGCCATGCTGTGCTTTGCGCTGCCGAACTGACCCTGCCCGGCCCGTTTGCTGTGCTCTTGCCTGATGATCTGATCCTTGGCACGCCCTGTCTGTCAGAAATGGCAGATTACTACACAGGCGGTCACATGATCGCAGCAATGGAGGTTCCGCAAGAAGAGACCAGCAGCTATGGGATCTTCTCTGTGACGCAGGCCTCCATCGGGCGCAGCCTGCTGGTTTCGGGTATGGTAGAGAAACCCAACCCGGACGAAGCACCTTCACGGCTGGCCGCTGTCGGGCGCTACATTCTGGACCCGCGTATCTTTGAAACACTGCGCGATGTTCCAAAGGGTGCAGGCGGCGAGATTCAATTGACCGATGCGATTGCGCGTGACGCCGAAGACATCGCGCTTCATGCTTTCCGTTTCAGTGGAACGCGCTTTGATTGTGGGTGCCATGACGGCCTTCTGGACGCCGCGATTGCCCGCAAGCACCAAGTAAGGGGCGGGCGGAACGGTATCGCGGCCAAGGGTATCTCGGCGCTTTCAATCGGGGGGAAAGTGACTGTGTCTGGTGCAGATACCGCAGGTATTTATCACGCGCGCTAAGACCAAATGCGTGTGGGCAGTCACATGTCCCGCGCGCATACGCTCATGCTTGTCGCGGCCAGTTTCGCACAGAAACACGCGGCTGAAAGAAGTTTGATCGGCCATATGCTTCGCGCACCGCGTGAAGTTTACCCGAGACAGCGACCGTTGCAGAGAAACATCACATTCGAACTTTCTTTGCAGCAATGCGAGCGATTTGCCACCTTACCCAGAGTTTTTGGCAGGGTTTTCAGGAACAAAATTGACCCCCTCATGTTGCATCGGGGATAATCCGTGGAGAAAGCGCCAAATGCCGTTTAATGCTGCCAAAGTTGTCAAGCCATCCGTAAAAATCGCAATACTTTCAGTCATGCTTGGGGCATGCGCCCAGCCAGGGCCATTTACGACAACCCGGGATTTCACTGTACCGACTCAGTGGGCCACTTTCGCCCAGAGCGAGCCACGCCTGATTGATGACGGTTGGGTCGCGTCCTTCAGAAGCCCGGTGCTGAATCAGCTTATCGAAGACGCAATGAAGAGCAATCGTGATCTGCGCGCCGCCGCAGCACGCCTGAGCGAGGCGCAGGCCATCGCACGACAGGCTGGTGCGGCCGCCATGCCGACGCTGAACGCCGAACTTGGTGTGCGGCGCGAAGGCGATGGCAGGCCCGAGGATACGGCAGCCGGCGCGCTGCGCATGACTTGGGAAATCGATTTGTGGGGCCGGATCCAAGGGCAGCGCATGGCCGCAGGATATGAGGCCGTTGCCGCAGAGGCCATATTCGAAGCCGCACGGCAGTCTCTTGCCGCGACCGTAGCTTTGGCATGGATTGACGTAAACGGCAGCGCACGCACCTTGCAAATTGCGCGTCAGGAACTGGAAGCGCGCCAAGCCTTGCTTGCCAGCGTAGAGCAGCGCATCGAGGCGCAAGAGATTCTGGCGGTCGAGGGCAACTCAGCACGCGCTGATGTGGCGCGCGCGCGCGACAGGATTGTTGCGGCCGAAGCCGCAGTAGCCAACGGGCGGCGCGCGCTTGAGGTGCTGACCGGGCGCTATCCTTCAGGCCGTCTCGATGCAGTGCGGGGTCTGCCTGCATTGCCCGGCCGTGTTCCCGTTGGCCTGCCCGCCCAGATTCTGGAACGGCGGCCAGACATCATAGCCGCAGAGCGGCGCGTGGCGGCGGCCTTTTACCGCAGAAGCGAGGCCAAGGCCGCGCAGATGCCCAGCGTTTCGCTGTCCGGCGCGATTACATCGCAACGAGATCCAAGCCGGTTGGTCTGGTCACTTATGGGCAATATTTTTGCGCCAATCCTTGATGGTGGGCAACGCGCGGAACAGGTCAATGTCCGCAATGCGCAGCAACAAGAGGCGCTTGCGCTTTATGGCGCGCGCGCTCTGACCGCCTTCCGCGAGGTTGAATCAGCCATTGCCGATGAAGCCGCCCTTCGCCGCCGTCTGACCCTGCTGAACAGTGCCGCAAGCGAGTTGGAAAGCGCCGTCGCCACCGAACGCCAGCGTTTTGAAGCGGGCGAGTTGGAAGCCTTTCGCCTGAATGACGTGCGCGTGCGCTACTTCGAGGCGCTGCGCGACGCGCATACTGTGCGGGTTGAGCTGCTTCGCAACCGTGTTGCGCTGCATCTGGCACTTGGCGGCTCGTTTATCACAGAGCTGCCGCCAGCAGCCCCTACGCAACAGGAAACAGCTAGTGCAACCAACACCGATTAGGCCCTATGAAGACCGCAGCGGGACCGGCTTATCCTGGAAGTTTCGACCAGTAGAGCCGGCCCGTCCCCGCACGCAGCAAAGTTTGCGGCATCAGGCTAACCGGGGCAAGCTTCAGAGCGCGACCGATATAGCCCTTGCGCAACAGGCGTGCGGCGGAGGCGGACCTCATCTTGGCAAGATCGGTGCGGTTTTCCGGTGCAAGCCCATCGGCATCCATTTCCAGCGCATAAACGATGAAAGTGCAATCGCGCTGTTCCAGTTCATAGGGCCGGTATCCGGCAAGTTCCATCAGCTTGGCGGCGCAGGCAATGCGCAAATGGCGAAGCTCGGCGGGTTCAAGGCCCGTATCGGCGGCGGCATGGTCGATCATGCTGGCAAGATCACCCGCATCACGCCAGCGTGGCTGCGCCGGAAGGGTGATGTCACGCACACCGCGCCCACGGCGACGGGCGGAAAGCGCCGCCAGTTGCGAGCACAGCGCCATCAGGCGGCCATTGACGATAGAAGCCGCGGATATGCTGCCCGAATGCACCCGGTAAGAACCGACAATCTCGGGCAGGCACACGAGTGCACCATACTCGGAAAGGCGCCAGTACAGATCGCTATCCTCGGATACGGGGAATGGACGGTAGCCGCCAGCGGCCAACAGCGCATCCCGGCGCACCATGAAGAAGGGTTGTGTCAGCGGCGGCTCGCTTGCGGGGGCGCGGGCAGGGTCGGCACGGGTTACGCCAGCGGCGCGATGAATGCGGCCTGTCAGCGTGCCATTCGCGCGGATCTCGCGATGCGCGCCGGAAAGGGCGACAACATCTCGATGGGCCGCGAAATACGCGAGTTGGCGCGCGTGACGGTCCGGGTCGGACAGATCATCAGCATCGAGCCGGGCGACAAAGGGATTGCTACCAGCGGCGATTCCGGCATTCATTGCGGCCGAAATGCCAGCACCGGGCAGGCTGAGGACAGTTACACGGCTGTCTTCGGCTGCGAATTCGCGCGCGATCGCCTGAGTGCCATCCGTACTGCCGTCGTCGACAATATACAGACGAAGGTCAGGTGCGGTTTGCGCCAGAACCGAGGATATTGCATCGCCAAGAGTCGCTTCCGCGTTTCTCGCCGGGATGATCACGTCACAGGGTGGAAGGGCCATTGTGCTTCCTTCGTTGATAAAGAGGCGCGGAGCTTCCGCATGAAGCATCAACACCCCTCAGCCCAATTTGTTTCAGCACTTGTCGAAGGATGGATTTGAGATGACAGGGCCTATCGGAGAAAAAGGGACGGTCTGGCAGGTTGCACCGGCTACAGGGGCAACCCGCGAGATGGTAACGCTTGACCCTGCAAGGGCATTCCGGGCGTTGCGTCGGCAATGGATTGTCATTTGCGCGACGGCCTTTATCGGCGGAACGATTGCCCTGCTGAACGGGATCGGAACGGTCCCGCGCTACGAGGCTACGGTCACGATCCTGCTGGACCAGGAACGATCGGAACTGTTGCATCAGGTGTCGGCGCTACCAAATGCGGTGGTCACAGATGCCGCGATCCAGAGCGAGATGGAAATCATCCGTTCACGCTCCCTGGCGCTTCAGGTTGTGGATGCGCTCAACCTGCATCAGGACGAGGCATTTCTTGATCCACCCATTGATGCAACCGTGAAGATCGTGGGTGCGCTGCGCGGGTTGGCGGCCCCGCTTCTAGGCGGATCGGGGCAGGATTCGGCCTTTCCACAATCGACAGAGCCAGCAGATCTGGAGCAGTTGGCGCGAGAACAAGCCGCTTCAATCCTTCTGAACCAGGTCATGGTCGAACGGATTGATCGCAGCTTTGTCATGCGCCTGACATTTACCGGGTTTGACGCCCACCAGACAGCTATGATCGCCCGCGCCTATGGCGAAGCCTATACCCAGTTTCAGCTGGCAGGGACCACCGAGATTGCAATTAATGCCGGAAACTGGATCAGAGAGCGGCTAGACACGATGGAGCGGCGCAACATCGAAGCGGCAAGCGCGGTGCAGCAGTTCCGCATTGAAAACAACATGTTGCAAGCGCGCGGCGACCTATTGTCAGAGCAGCAGCAGTCAGAGATCGCAAGCGCATTGGTCCGGGCTGCGACCGATACCGCCGCATTGCGCGCAGAGTTGGAAAGCTACGAAGCGCTCTTGGACGCGACTCCGGGCGAAATGGCCGCGATTTCCGCACTCTATGCCGATGGCGATGCGAACAACCCGCTGGTTGCCTTGCGGCGCGAATATCTTGAAACGCGGCGCAATCTGCTTCGTGTGACGTCGCAGGCAGGCGAGGACCATCCTCAGGCAGCCCGCCTCCAGAATGCACTGGACGCGCTGAGTGCGGATATCGCGCTGACGTTGGAAGGCGAAGTGACCGCACTGCGCACACGCCACAACATAGCCCGAAGCCGCGAGAACTCTCTCCGGCAGGAACTCGCCATGGTTACGGACACAGGGCAAGGCAACGAAGCGGTGGGCCAGTTGGCGCAGCTTGAAGCAGTTGCCCAGACCTATGCCCAGGTCTATGCCGATTATCTGCGTCGCCATGAAACGACGATGCAGCAGCAGGGCTTCCCCATCGCATCGGTTCAGATCCTCTCGGATGCCGAAGTCCCGCGCGCACCCTCAAGCCCGCGCAAGCTGCAATTGCTGATTACGGGTATCTTCATGGGGGGCCTGCTTGGACTTTTGCTTGCAGCGCTGCGCGAGATGCGGACAGCCCCGCTGAGAACTGCCACTGAAGTTGCCCTGCAATCCGGCTTGCCCTGCGTGGGGTTGATCCCGCTCAAAGGCGATGCCCTTGGCAAGCAGAAAGCCAACAAGGTCGCAGAGCGCACAGCAACCCGCATGCGTCAGGAAATCGACCGCAAGGTGCCTCTTGCCAAAGGGCGGATCGTCGGACTGGCTGCGGTTGATGACGGCGGCGATGTCGCGTCCGTGGTAGCGGCCCTATGTCAGGCGATGGTGACACGCTCTGGCTGTGTTGCGCTGGTCGATGCGGGCGGGCTGAGCGCATCTGCGAAAAACATGCTGTCGCATCTGGAAAATGTCGAAATCGGCAGTTTTGAAGATCTGGAGCAATCATTCTTCGAAAAATATGCCCGCCGCGCAACTGATGAGGCGCTTTCAGATTGGCGCGAGCAGTGGCCCTATACTCTGATCGTGATGCCGCCACTCACCCACGCTGTCATACAAGACAATGTGTCAAGCATGCTGGATGCGTCAGTGCTCAGCATCACTTGGAACAAGGTGACCCCGAAGCTGTTAATCGAGGCGATGCGCGATCATCGCGAGTTCAGGGCTGGCCTTGCGGCAACAGTTTTAGACAGTGCCGATCTGCGTGGCGCGCGGCGTTACATGGACCCCGATGAATACGAAGCAAGGTTGATCAATGCGTAACATCCTGCAAGCGATACTAGTGGTACTTGCCTTCACAAGTGCCGTTCAGGCCGAAGACTATGTTCTTGGACCACAGGACATTGTGATGATCAGGGTCGGGCATTGGGATGCTGTAGAAGGGACCTATGTCTCCTGGACTGACATGAATGGCGAATACACCGTTGCCCCTGATGGTAGTTTGGGGTTGCCGCTGGCGGGTCGGGTCGCAGCTGCCGGACAGACACCGGACCAGGTTGCGACCGAGATTGCCGCAGCTTTTCGCAATCAACTGGTCAGCCGCGAAGATGTGCAGGTCACCGTCGACATGGTCCAGTTCCGGCCGGTCTATGTCATGGGGGCGGTGCGCACACCCGGAGCCTATCCCTATACACCGGGATTGACTGTATTTCAGGCCATTGGCCTTGCTGGTGGCATGGCGCAGGGGCGGGTCGAGTTTCAGCGCAATGCGCGCACAGCGCTTGCGTCTTTGGGAAATTACGAAGTGCTCAATCTTGCCTTGCTACGCAGGCTTGCCACGGAAGCACGACTGATTGCCGAGAATGAGGGCAGCGATGAGATCGAGGTCCCGACACAGCTTCGCAATGCCAGCATCGGAAATGAGTTGATGGCGCGCGAACGAGAGATATTTGCCGCGCGCAAGGCAGCGCTGGCTTCGGCTTTGTCGCAACTTGACGGTCTGGAAAACCTGCTTGAACAGCAGATCGCGCAGATGACAGATCAGGTTGCACTGCGCGAAAGACAACTGGAACTTGCGACCGAGGAATTGGACAATATCTCGGATCTGGTGGCGCGTGGCCTGTCTGTTGCCGGGCGTCGGATCGAACTGGAATCGCGCGTGGCGGATCAGGAAGTGCGCTTGCTGGAACTGGCGACTGCACGGCTGAACGCCGAACAGCGCCTGAACGAGGCCGGCCGCGAACGGCTTGAGCTTGTGAATACCAGAGCGCGCGAGGTGGCCGAGCAATTGCTGACCGTGCGCAGCGAGATAGAGGAATATCGCATCCGCATCAGCACCGAGGCCGCGCTCTATGCAGAAGCCACGCAATACGAGGACGGCTATACGCAAATGGACGGACTGGGTGCGCCGGATATCATGTTGTCACGCGGGGATGCAGACCCGGTGCCGGTGACACGCAGTGACAAAATGCAGCCGGGCGATGTGCTGGAACTCGTGGTTCCGCTACCGGGACAGGAGACATCCACAATCGGAAGCGCGCTGCGCCAGATGCCGCTTGCCCTGCAGTGACCGGGCCGATCCATATTGATGTCTGCATTTGCACCTTCCGCCGCGACAGCGTGACGGAAGCCATCCGAAGCGTGGCCGCGCAGGTCTTGCCAAAGGACGTGACATTACGGCTGGTCGTTGCCGACAATGACGACGCGCCTTCGGCCAAAGGGCGGGTGCTGCATTCAGGCGCGGAAATGCCGATAATCTATGTTCATGCACCCGCGCGCAACATCTCGATTGCCCGCAATGCCTGCCTTGAGGCGGCGCAAGGCGAATTTGTGGCCTTTCTGGATGATGACGAAACCGCACCGCCCGACTGGATCGCCACGCTATGGTCCTGCCTGCAAGACAGCGGCGCAGATGCCGTCTTTGGCCCTGCCCGCGCGGTCTATCCGCCCGATGCGCCCGACTGGATTACGCGCAACGATTTTCTGTCCAATCTACCGCAGCAGCGCGGCGGAGCCGTGGAAACAGGGCATACCTGCAACGTGCTGATGCGCAAACCAGAGTTACGCTTTCGTGAAGATCTGGGGCGTTCGGGCGGAGAGGATACCGATTTCTTCTTTCGATTGGGCCGCAAGGGTTTTCGTTTTGCCATCTGCGAGCAAGCCATAGTGCATGAGGTGGTCGATCCACGCCGCTTGCGGCTGCGCTGGCTGGCAGATCGCCGTTTTGCCGAAGGGCGGCATTACGGGGCAACAGCCCCGCACGGGCGCATGTCCCTGTTCGTGGGCAGCGGTGCAAAGGCGGTCTATTCAGCTTTGCGCACCCTGCCCCATCTGACCAACCCGACGGGCCTTGCCTTCTGGGGGCTTCGATCGGTTTTCCATGCGGGGGTCTGCTTTGGCGCCTTGGCGGGAGCATCGGGGCGCAAGGCCTATGGCTAGCTAGAGGCGCTTGCTCAGGGCTTGCGACAATTGACGCACCAACCGTGGCGTCGCACCGGGGTTGTGATATAGCGCGGACAGGGCTTGCGTCGCGCGTCGATCACGCAGCGCGGCCATAACGGTTTCGGTCGTGCAAAGGTTTTCAATCTGCGCAACGCGCCTGTGCATCATGGCGCGAATTTCCGGGTCACCCTGACCTTCAGCAAAGGCGCGGTCAGCCGCAGCTAGACATTCCAGATGCGCCGGATCGGCCCTGTGGGACACCGACGCATCATGGCGGAAATACAGATAATCCGGGACTGGCGAGAACCACATCCGCGCGCCAGCGGCGAAACACGACAGAACAAGGTGGAAATCCTCTCCGTTGCGCAGGCTCTCATTATAGCGGATACGGTGCCTGGACAAAAACCCAGAGGATATCAGCGGCTTCAGATAGCCGTATGTCCGCCCACCGCGCCCTTCGAAATTGCCCAGAATGTAGCTGCGCAGATCGAGGGGGGCGGG
>SLAT01000099.1 GCA_007126715.1 Roseinatronobacter sp. | reverse complement strand
TACCCCAAGCGCCAGAGCGGCTGCGCAGCTTTATCGATCA
Organism: Roseinatronobacter sp.; assembly: GCA_007126715.1. Classification (GTDB taxonomy): domain Bacteria; phylum Pseudomonadota; class Alphaproteobacteria; order Rhodobacterales; family Rhodobacteraceae; genus Roseinatronobacter. The sequence goes on along the minus strand of SLAT01000099.1, from coordinate 7,582 downwards.
GGGCCGTCACGGGCAGATGGCATGGATGGCAGAGCGCATGACCTGGCGCGCAAACCCTGCCGCGCTTTGGCCTGAGGCACGCAGCATCATCATGCTGGCCGAAAGCTACACCCCCGATTACAACCCGCTTAATCTGCTGGCACAGCGCGAGAATGGCGTGATTTCCGCCTATGCGTTGGGCCGCGATTATCACGATGTGGTCAAGAAGCGCCTCAAACGGCTGGGGCGCTGGCTGATCGACCATGCGGGCGGCGAGATCAAGGTCTTTGTCGATACCGCGCCCGTCATGGAAAAGCCGCTGGCGGCAGCGGCGGGGCTGGGCTGGCAGGGCAAACACACCAATCTTCTGTCACGCGATCTGGGCAACTGGATGTTTCTGGGCGCAATCTTCACAACGCATGACCTGCCCCCCGATGAACCCGCGGCCGAGAATTGTGGCTCTTGCCGCGCCTGTCTCGATATCTGCCCCACGAACGCCTTTCCCGCGCCCTTCCAACTGGATGCGCGGCGCTGCATCTCCTACCTGACGATAGAGCATCACGGCCCCGTGCCGCTGGAATTGCGCGAGAAGATGGGCAATCGCATCTATGGGTGCGACGATTGCCTTGCCGTGTGCCCGTGGAACAAATTCGCGCGCGCGGCCTCCGAGGTGAAATATGCCGCGCGCGATGGCATGGTGGCCCCGGATCTGGCCGAATTGGCCTTGCTGGATGACGCGGGGTTTCGGGCGCGCTTTTCCGGCTCTCCGGTCAAGCGGATCGGGCGCAACCGCTTCGTGCGCAATGTGCTTTATGCAATCGGCAATTCCGGCGCGGCGCGGCTGGTGCCGGTGGCGCAGGGGCTGACAGATGACCCCGACCCAACCGTGGCCGAGGCCGCCAGATGGGCGGCTGAAAGGTTGAAAACGCACTCAGATGCCGCGCCGGGCGCGGCTGCGCGCCCACGATCCTGACCCCCTCGATGGGGGGAAGGATCGTGCCCCTTCGGCCACTCAGCCCCCATGCCCCTGCCCCCAATCCGCACCCTGCATCTCGCGCAGCCGGCTGGCCGTGCGTTCAAACTCGAACGCACCTGCGCCTTCGGTATATAGCTGCTCGGGCGCTGCCGCAGCCGAGGCGATCAATCGGACCTTACCCTCATACAGCGCATCAATCAGCGTGACAAAACGCTTGGCCTCGTTGTAATTCGTGGCCGACAGATAGGGGATCTCATCCAGCATCAGCACCCGCAGCGCTTGCGCGATTGCCAGGTAATCCCCCGGACCAAGCGGCTTGCCGCACAGGTCCCAGAACCCGGCACGGCCCACGCCATTATGCGCCTTTGGCACCACCACTTCGCGCCCCTTCACCTGCAATCGCAGGGGTGCGCCGGGGTCGTGGCCGGTCAATTCGTCCCACATCCGCGCCATATCCGCACGCGCTGCCGCATCGGCGGGGCTGAAATAAACCTGCGCACCTGCCAGCCGGTGCTGGCGGTAATCTGTCTCTGCTACCAGTTCATGCACCCTCATCCGCAGCTTGATCAACTCGATGAAAGGCAGGAACAAGGCCCGGTTCAGCCCGTCCTTGTACAGATCATCCGGCACCCTGTTCGAGGTGGTCACAATCGCCACCCCCGCTGCCATCAGCCGCTCGAACAGTCGCCCCACGATCATCGCGTCGGTAATATCGGTGATCTGCATCTCGTCAAAGGCCAGCAGTCGCACATCCGCGATGACCTTGTCTGCCACAGGGACCAGCGCATCCTCGACCCCGCGTTGGCGCGCGGCATGAAGCCCGGAATGAACCTCTTGCATGAAGGCATGAAAATGCACACGACGTTTCGGGATATCGCCCGCATGCTCGAAAAACAGATCCATCAGCATGGATTTCCCACGCCCCACCCCGCCCCACAGGTACAGTCCCGGCGCAGGTTCCGGCTTGGCCCGCCCGAACAGGCCACGCAAACCGCCTTTTTTCGGGGCAGGTTGCGCCAGATAGGCCATGATGGGCGCGAATAGCGGCAGCGCCGCACGCTGCGCCGCATCAGGCCGAAGCTGGCCTGCCTCGACCTTCTGGTCATAGATCTGTGTCAAAGCATCCGTCATGGCGCGCATGGTTACGACAAAGCCGCGACAGGGGAAAGAGGGTGCTGTGATCTTGCCAGCTTCGCCGCACAAGGTTAGGGATAAAGGGGAAATTACCGAACGCAAGTGCAGATGGGAGTCGCTGATGGACGATCCGAAAACCCTGGTGTCAACCGATTGGCTGGCCGCACATCTGAATGACCCCGATCTGCGCATAATAGATGCCAGCTATTATTTGCCCCAAATGGGCCGCGACGCGCGCGCTGAATATGAAACCGCGCATATTCCCGGTGCGCGGTTCTTTGATATCGACGAAATCAGCGACCATCGGTCTGCCTTGCCGCATATGGCCCCCCCGGTCGAGAAATTCATGTCGCGGATGCGCGCGATGGGGGTAGGCGATGGCCATCAGATCGTCATCTATGACGGCATGGGGCTGTTTTCGGCCGCGCGCGTGTGGTGGCTGTTTCGGCTGATGGGCAAGACCGATGTGGCGGTGCTGGATGGCGGGTTGCCAAAATGGCAAGCCGAGGGGCGCGCGCTGGAAGATATGCCGCCCGTACTGCGCGAACGCCATATCACGGTGCAGCGTCAGGCGCATATGGTCAAGGATGTCAGCCAGGTCGCGGCTGCGGTCAAGCTGCGCGACTGGCAGATCGTGGATGCGCGCGCGTCCGAACGCTTCCGCGGTGACGCGCCAGAGCCGCGCGAGGGCTTGCGTGCAGGCCATATGCCCGGCGCGCTGAACCTGCCCTTTACCGCCCTGCTGAACCCCGACGGCACCATGAAACGCGATGACGCGCTGCGCGCCGCGTTTGAAAATGCCGGGGTCGATCTGGACCGTCAGATCATCACCACCTGCGGTTCTGGCGTGACAGCGGCAGTGCTCAGCCTGGGGCTGGAGATTCTGGGCCACCGCGCCCATGCGCTTTATGATGGATCATGGTCGGAATGGGGCCAGTTTCCTGATTTGAAGGTGGAAACCGGATGACGACACGTCAGGCAGGCGAAACCGTTTCCTATACTGTGACCTTTCTGGAAATGTCCGAGCGGCCACGCTATGGCTGGCCGCATACGCCAAACGGCATGACAGGCGCCTTGCTCAAGGCCGAAAACCCCCCAGTGTGGTATTTTCGCGCGCTCTATGACGCAGTGGGCCGCGATTACGCCTGGACGGACCTGCATAGCAGCGAGGATGACGAGATTGCCGCATGGCTGGCAGATGAGAATGTCGCGCTTTATTCGCTGATCGATCACGGCTGGCCGCAGGGCTTTTTCCTGCTGGACTGGCGTGACGCCGAGAGTTGCGAGCTAAGCTATTTCGGTCTGGTGCCCTCATCTGTGGGTCGTGGTCTGGGAAACTGGATGCTGCGCACGGCGATCCTGACCGCCTGGGCGCGCGAAGGTGTCAGATTGCTCAGCGTCAACACCTGCACATTGGACCACCCGCGCGCGCTGATCCAGTATCAGAAAAATGGGTTCGTTCCCGTCCGGCAAGAAGAGCGCGAACGCCGCCTGACCCGCGAATGGACCCCCAAACCAAGCTGAAAGCGGTCAAAATGTTTGAAACCCTTCCCAAGCCGAAAATGGATGGCATCATTGCCTTGATGCAGGCCTTTGCCGCAGACCCGCGCATGGGCAAGATTGACCTTGGCGTGGGGGTTTACCGCGACGAGGCGGGCCGCACGCCTGTGCTGCAAGCGGTCAAGGCCGCCGAGCGCCGCTGCGTCGAGACGCAGGAAAGCAAAAGCTATCTGGCGCTGGCAGGCGATCAGGCCTTTCTCGATGTAATGGAAACCCTGCTTCTGGGGGGGGCTGTGCCCTCAGCGCGCGTGGCCGCAGTCGGCACGCCCGGCGGCACTGCTGCCGTGCGCCAGATCTGCGAGTTGATCCGAAGCGCGCGCCCCGATGCGGTCGTCTGGGTCAGCGCCCAGACATGGCCCAACCATGCGCCCCTGATCGCAGCCACCGGGCTGAAGATGCAACCCTATCGCTATCTGGACCATGAAAGCGGCGGGCTGGATCATCTGGGCCTGTTCGCCGATCTTGAACAGGTCGCAGCGGGCGATGTCGTGCTGCTACATGGCTGCTGCCACAATCCGACAGGTGTTGACCTAAGCGCGCAGGACTGGGCCGAAATCGCGGCCCTGCTGGAACGGCGCGGGGCAGTGCCCTTTGTCGATATGGCCTATCAGGGCTTTGGCGAGGGGCTGGATGCCGATGCAGGCGGGCTGCGCCATCTGGCCGCGCGCCTGCCAGAAGTGCTGGTTGCTGCCAGTTGCTCCAAGAATTTCGGCCTTTACCGCGAACGCGTGGGCTTGGCGATGGCGGTGGTGCCCGAAGCCATGCAGCCCAATCTTGCCGCAGCACTGGCGGGATTGAACCGCCAGTTTTTTGCCTTTCCACCAGATCACGGCGGGCGCGTGGTCAGCACGATTCTGGGCGACGCAGAGCTGCGCAGACTGTGGCAGGACGAGTTGGAAACCATGCGCGCGCGCGTTGCGCAAAACCGACAAGCACTGGCGCAGGCGCTAAGGGCGGAAACTGGCTCAGACCGGTTTGACTGCATCACGACACAGCGCGGCATGTTCTCCCTGCTGCCCGTCTCGCCCGATCAGGTCGCGCGGCTGCGCGCAGAGCATGGGATCTATATGCTGGGCGATGGGCGCGCCAATCTGGCCGGGCTGAATGATTTCAGCATTCCAGTCTGTGCACAGGCCATTGCGCAAGTGATGCGCTAGGGGCACGACGCGGGGCTCTGCCCCGCACCCCGGAGTATTTCACGCAAGAAAATGCTTAGAACAAGCTGCCCTGCTGCGGTGGGGGCGGCGTCGTTTTCGGTTTTTGGGTCTTGCCGGATTTTTGCGGCATTGCAACAAGAGTGCCATCCGCGAATTCGATGTCGAGAGTTGTGACCTTGGCAGCCGCAGCACCTGAGGTGAGCACAGCGCCATCTGTATCGCGCACCACAGCATAGCCGCGTTGCAAGGTGGCAGGATAGCCCAAGGACTGGCGCAAGCGCTCCAGCGCAGCAAGGCGGGTGGCGTGCTGTTCAAGCTGCGCCGTGATTGCGCGGGTGGTGCGGGTGCTGCGATCCTCCAGCCTTTCTCGGGACTTGTCGATCTGGAAGCGGATCGTAGTGGCGCGCAAACCCGCAGCAGTGCTGCGCAAGTCCTGTGATTTGCTGGCAATCAATGCGCGCAAAGAGCCGGGAAAGCGTTCGGCCCATTGGTCATAGCGCTGCGTCGCAGGGGCGAGAAGCGCCTCGGCGCGGGGCAGCGCACGTGAAAGATCCGCCAGCCGCTGGCGGCGCTGGCTGACCGCCTGCCCGCCTGCGCGGATCAGGCGCGCATCAAGACCTGCAAGACCGGCGGCAAGATCGGAATGGACCGGCACGGCGATCTCTGCCGCCGCCGTGGGCGTGGGCGCGCGTTGGTCAGAGGCAAAGTCGATCAATGTCGTGTCGGTTTCATGCCCGACTGCCGATATCAGCGGTATCTCACTGGCGGCAGTGGCACGGATGACGATTTCCTCGTTGAACCCCCAGAGGTCTTCGATAGAGCCGCCCCCGCGGGCGACGATGATCACATCTGGCCGGGGTATCGCGCCGTCCTTTGGCAAGGCATTGAAACCCGCAATCGCACGCGCGACCTCTGGTGCGCAGGCCTGCCCCTGCACCGCCACCGGCCAGAGCAGCACATGCACCCCGAACCGGTCGTGCAGACGGTGCAGAATGTCGCGAATCACCGCGCCCTGGGGCGATGTCACCACCCCTACAACGCGCGGCAGATAAGGCAGACGCTTCTTCCGCTCAGGCGCGAACAGCCCTTCAGCGGCCAATGTGGCCTTGCGTTTTTCCAGCATGGCCATCAGCGCGCCTGCACCCGCGGGTTCGATGCTTTCGACCTGAAGCTGGTATTTGGATTGCGGCGCGAAGGTGGTCAGACGGCCCGTGGCGATGACCTCCATCCCTTCTTCCGGCTTGACGGCCATACGCGCGACCTGCCCTTTCCAGCTGACACTGGCAATAACCGCGCGGTCATCCTTGAGGTCGAAATACATATGCCCTGTGCGCGCCACCACCACACGCCCCACTTCACCGCGCGCCCGCACGCGCCCGAATTCCCCCTCAAGCACACGTTTGACTGCACCCGATATCTCGGAGACCGAGAATTCAGGGGTGTTGCTGGCGGGTTCGTCGATCAGGTCCATGCTGTGGCCTTTGCTTGTCACGGGCGCAAACGCACCCTAGAACGCGGACGCAGAGGTGCCAAGAGAGGGCGGGCAATGAATATTCTGGTTCTGGGCAGTGGCGGGCGCGAACATGCGCTGGCATGGGCGATTTTGCAAAACCCCAAATGTGACAGGCTGATCTGTGCGCCGGGCAATGCGGGCATGGCGATGATCGCGGAATGCGCGGATCTGGATATCTGCAATGGCAGTGCTGTGGCCAGTTTCTGTGACGAGAATGCGATAGATTTCGTGGTCATCGGCCCCGAAGCCCCGCTTGCGGCGGGGGTGGCCGACCGGCTGCGCGCGGTTGGCATAAGCTGCTTTGGCCCTTCGGCAGCGGCCGCGCGGCTCGAAGCCTCCAAGGCCTTTACCAAAGAGATTTGCGCCGCCGTGAACGCACCCACCGCAGGCTATGCCCATTTCACTAAGGCCGAACCCGCCCGCGCCCATATCCGCGCACAAGGCGCGCCGATTGTCGTCAAGGCCGATGGGCTTGCCGCAGGCAAGGGCGTGATCGTTGCCATGAATGAAGCTGACGCGCTGGAGGCTGTCGACACCATGTTTGACGGCGAATTCGGGGCCGCAGGTGCAGAAGTGGTGATCGAGGAATTCATGGACGGCGAAGAGGCCAGCTTCTTCGTGCTGGTCGATGGCGAAACCTGCCTGCCCATTGGCACGGCACAGGACCACAAGCGCGTGGGCGAAGACGATACCGGCCCCAATACCGGCGGCATGGGCGCCTATTCCCCGGCCCCGGTCCTGAGCGATGCGATTGCGCAGGCAGCACTTGAGCAGATCATCCGCCCCACAATGGCCGAAATGGCGCGGCGCGGCACGCCCTATCAGGGGGTCCTTTACGCTGGGCTGATGATCAAGGACGCAAAGCCAAGGCTGGTGGAATACAATGCCCGCTTCGGCGACCCGGAAGCGCAAGTACTGATGATGCGGTTGGGCGCACAGGCGCTGGACCTGATGCTGGCCTGCGCCGAAGGGCGATTGAACGAGGTTGCGGTCAACTGGGCCGAGGATCACGCCATGACCGTGGTGATGGCCGCGCAGGGGTATCCGGGGGCATATGCCAAAGGCAGCGCGATCAGGGGGCTGGATGGCTGCGCGGCCGATAGCGCGCATATGGTATTTCACGCAGGTACACAGGCAGAGGGCGGGCGCATTGTGGCCAATGGCGGGCGGGTGCTGAATGTGACCGCGCGCGGGGCCACTCTGGCCGAGGCACGCGACCGGGCTTATGAAATGGTCGATCAGATCGACTGGCCGGAAGGGTTT
>SLAT01000301.1 GCA_007126715.1 Roseinatronobacter sp. | reverse complement strand
CTGATCCGGTTAGCAGAATGAAAGGTTCTGAGCGCAGTGACAGGGTTTACTTGTTCATCTTCGACAGTTTCCGCTGTAACTCGGCCAGCTGCTTCTTGATCTCGTCAAGATCATCCTCGCTGTCCTTTTCCTTGCCCTCTTGCGTTGCGGGTATGCCGGGCCAACCGGCCATCATGGTTTTCATGAAGGCCTGCTGCTGACGTTGCATCTCCTCGAACCCGGGCATCGCCGCCATCGGGTTCGCGCGGCTCATGTTTTCCATGATCTGGGACTGACCGTCGCGCAGCATCTCGAAAGACATGGCAAGAAATTGCGGGACGACGCTCTGCGCCTGGGTTGTGTAACTGCGGACAAGATCGGTCAGCACCGACAGCGGCAACACGTTTTCGCCACGGCTTTCATGTTCCGCTACGATCTGGAGCAGATACTGGCGCGTCAGGTCATCACCTGATTTCAGATCCACGATCTGCACTTCGCGCCCCTCGCGGATGAAACGCGCGATATCTTCCAGCGTCACGTAGTCGCTTGTTTCGGTATTGTACAGGCGGCGACTGGCGTAGCGCTTGATCAGAAGCGGCTTTACAGTGTCAGTCATGGTGTTCCCCTTCGCCGATGCGTCATGCATGCTGCAAGACTAGGGGAGGATTGGACAAAAGAAAAGGGCGAGCGTTATGCGCTCGCCCTTTGGTCAGGCACCGACCGGGAGGGTGTCGGGCCAAACTGTCTTTTCGGTCTTACTTGACGCCAGCGGTCTTGGCGGCTTTGGTCGCTGTGTCAGTTGCTTTCTTGACTGCAGCCGAAGCTTCTTCCTGCATGTCCTTGCCAGCAGCCATCATCAGCTCGACAGTGTCCATCTGGACCTTCTTCGCGATTTCAGCGAAGGCTGCGACATGCTCAGCAGCCATTTCAGCCGAAGCCGATGCGAAATCGGTCATCGCTTTGGAGTAATCGGCCGGGTCTTCCTTTACGGAGGAGACTTCGCCAACTTTCGCCAAAGTTGCTTTTGTCCATTTGGTCGAAACTTCGGTTGACTTTTCAGCCGCTTCCAGAGCGACTTTGCTCATCTTTTCAGCCATCGCAGCTTGCGACTTGAACATGTCCTGCATTGCAGTTGTGTCCATTGGGAACGCGCCCATCATTTCTTTCATCATCTTTGTGTAGTCTGTGTTTGCAGCAGCCATGTCAGCTCTCCTTGAGTATGATCAATTGCAGATCGCTCTCATGCTCTCTGCCTGTGTTCATAATATGCATGCTGCACCGCAGCATTTCAAGCTTTTTTTCTGCACTGCAGCATTTAATTTGCAGCTGACGCCAAGTCTATGACATTGAACTGTTTTTAGAGCTGACAACATAAGTGCCGGGCGCGTCACATAGGGCTTTGTGCGAAGAATCGCCCGGAATGCGCGCAGGAATCTGGGCGCCCGAGCGTTTGCTCAGCCACTCTTCCCAATGCGGCCACCAACTGCCTTCGTTGAAGCTGGCCTCTTCTAGCCACTGCTCTGGGTCACCTGCCGGGGTGGCCCCGGTGTAATGGCCGTATTTCTTTTTGCTTGGCGGATTTATGATCCCGGCAATATGGCCCGACTCGGACAGGACAAATGTCTTGTCGCGGCCGCTCATCTTCGAGACACCCCGGAAACTGGATCGCCAGGCCGCGATATGGTCCGTCTCGCAGGCTATGGCAAATATGGGATGGGTCACGTCTGACAGGCTCACGTCTTCGCCGCAAATGCGGAAACTGGCGCTGGCAAAGCGGTCTTGCTGGCACAGGCCGCGCAAATACTCCACACACATCCGCCCTGGCAGATTGGTGCCATCACCGTTCCAGTACAGCAGGTCGAAGGCTGGTGGTGCCTCTCCCATCATGTAGCTGCGGATTGCTGGCCCGTATATCAGGTCGTTCGAGCGCAGGAACGAAAAGGTCCGCGACATGAAGAAACTGTCAAGATACCCTTTCTCGGTGCATTCTGCCTCGATGCCATCGACGAAATCATCTTCCAGAAAGACACCGACTTCGCCCTGATCCGAGAAATCGGTCAATGTGGTGAACAACGTGGCAGAGCGAACCGACTTGTCCTTGCGTTTCTTCATCAGCGCCAGAACCATCGACAGTGTCGTTCCGGCAATACAATAGCCGATGACATTGACCTGCTTCTCTTCTGTCACCTCGCGCGCGACACGGATCGCTTCCAGATACCCTTCCTCGACATAGGTATCGAGGCCCGCATCCGCATAGCTGACATCCGGGTTGACCCAGGACACAACGAATAGCGTATAGCCCTGATCGACGATCCATTTGATCAGACTGTTCTGAGGTTTCAGGTCCATCACATAGAACTTGTTGATCCAGGGCGGGAAAATGATCAGCGGCGTGCGATGGACCTTCTCGGTGCTGGGTGCATATTGGATCAACTCGAACATGCGGTTGCGAAACACCACCTTGCCGGGCGTCGTGGCGATATTCTCGCCGACTGTAAACGCATCCTTGTCAGCCAGTGTTACCAATAGATCACCCTTGTTGGCTTCAATATCGCGCACAAGGTTTTCAAGGCCACGCACAAGGCTTTCGCCTTCGGTTTCCACCGCTTTCATCAGCGCATCCGGGTTGGTGGCCAGAAAGTTGGTCGGTGCCATCATGTCGGTGATCTGTTGCGTGAAATAGCTCAGCCGGCGCTTTTCGCGGTCCGAGATCGTGTCGAGAGATTGCACCGTCTGGTGCATCGCCTCGGTCGCGATCATGTATTGCTGCTTGATGTAATTGAAATAGGGGTGCGATTTCCACAACGGATTCGCAAAGCGGCGGTCCTCTGGTGTGTTGTCGTCAGGGGCTTGCAGCTTGCCTTTGCGCAACACTTCCTGCGCCTCGACATGATGTTTCAGAGATTTCTGCCAATATTCAAGCTGTTGCTCCAATGCCTTGGAAGGTTGCTTGATCATTTCTGTCCAATAGGCAGTCGCAGCATGCAGAAACAAGTCCGAATCGGGTGCCTGTAGGCTTTGTCGGGGCGGGGCACGATGGGCCAGCGCCTCGGTCAGGCGTTGGGTAAGCTCCTCGATCCGCGCAAGATTCTCTCTCATCCGCGCTGCTTTTTGATCATCTTCATATTCAGAAGTTGTCATAGAATGAAATCCCCCGTATTCTTCGCATGTGCAGCAAAGATCTCCACCTTTGATCTTAGCTTTGCACGGGTACGAATGAAAGCGACGATTCTTTGACTAATATGAAGAATATGTAGCCAGTATAGAACGGGGACAGGCATGAAGGGCATGGCGACCTACGACTTGATGGAGTCGATTCGAAACACGAATGAGTGGATGGGCGCTTCAGCCCGCGCCTTTGCGTCATATCCGGTCTGGGGTCTGGCCCCGAACCCGATGTTCAAAGTCATGTCCGCATGGGGCCGGGTGACCGAGCGCAGCTTTGCGCGGATGGTGATCAAACCCGATTGGGGTATTGCAAGCATCGTGGGCGAGGATGGGCGCGACCATATCATCGAGGAAGTGGTCGAAGTGGCGCGACCATTTGGTGACCTGCTGCGCTTCAAGGTTCATGGCCGACCTGAAAAGAAGCGCCGTGTGCTGCTTTGCGCGCCGATGTCGGGGCACTATTCCACACTGCTGCGTTCGACCGTATCCAGCCTTTTGCCAGATTGCGAAGTCTGGGTGACAGACTGGCACAATGCGCGCGACATTCCTGTGTCAGAAGGCAAATTCGATATTGAGGATTATTCCATCTATCTGATGGATTTCATGCGCCACATGGGCCCTGATACGCATGTGATTGCAGTGTGTCAGCCGGTTCCGCTGGCGCTTGCCGCGACAGCATATCTGGCCGAACAGGACCCGGATGCGCAGCCGCGCACCCTGACGCTGATTGGCGGTCCCATCGACCCGGATGCCGCACCGACCGAGGTTACGGATTTTGGCCGCCGCGTCACAATGGGGCAGCTTGAACATCTGGCGATTCAGCGGGTGGGCTTCAAGAACAAAGGTGTCGGGCGGCTGGTTTACCCCGGGTTGCTGCAATTGGGCGGGTTCATCTCGATGAATATGGACCGCCACGCGCAGGCCTTTGCGGACAAGATTTCCGCCGAGGCGCGCGGCGAAGGCGGCGAGCGCGACAAGCATAACCGCTTTTATGATGAATACCTGTCCGTGATGGATATGACCGCCGAGTTCTACCTCTCAACTGTCGAGCGTATTTTCAAAGACCGCGAAATCGCGCGCAATGCTTTTATCGTTGACGGGCACAAGGTCGATTTCTCGAAAATCACCAATGTCGCCGTCAAGATCGTAGAGGGCGAGAAGGATGATATCAGCGCGCCGGGGCAATGCCTTGCAGCGCTTGATCTGCTGACCGGATTGCAACCAGAGCAGAAAGCCAGTCATCTGGAGCCCGGCGCCGGACATTACGGTATCTTTGCCGGAAAATCGTGGCGCAACAATATCCGCCCGCTGGTTATGGAATTCATGGATGCCCATTCCGGTGGCGACGATGGTCAGAAAGCCCGCCTTACGCTGGCTGCCTCGAACGGATAAGCGCGACAAGACCTGCTTTCGGCCCCGGACATGCTTCGGGGCCTTTTGCTTGGCCGAAAGGTGCCGCAAATCCTGCGCGATTGCGCCACCGTGTCAGCGCGCCAGCATCCACAGCGCGACACAGGCCAAAACCAGCGCAAACCCCCGATTAAGTAGCCGCGCCTGTCGCGGATCGCGAAAGCGCCGCAACAACAGATCACCCGCGACGGTCCAAAGGCTGAAGGCCACCAGATTGTTCAGCGTGAACACAGTCGTGACCCAAAGCACCAGTGCGACACTCGGCGCAGGCGGCAGAAATTGCGCGAACATGGCGGCAATGATGACATAGGCCTTGGGGTTGAATACCAGCAGAACTGCCCCGTCCCATACGCTGGTTTTAACGGTGTCACCCTTCTGGTGCAGTTGCCCTGCGGCCCAGAACCGCACGGCAAGCCACAGGATATAGGCACTGCCAGCATAGCCAATAGCGACAAACAGCGCGGGCGCCACGGATGCGACCGACGCGAATCCCAACCCGATTGCGGCTGTCACAAGCCATGTTGCCAGATGATAGCCAAGGCTTGGCGCAAGACTGGCGGGCCATCCATAGCGTGCGCCGATGGCTGCAAAGACCAGATTGCCGGGGCCGGGGCTATAGGCAAGCGGAAGCAGGAACAGGAGCAGCGCAAGCAACATGCCGAAAACCTTTGAGAGGATGGATGCGGGTCAGTGCCACATTGCTGGCACTTTGCGCGACCCGTATCCTGCGCAAAGCGATAGCTGGCGCGTTTTTCGCCTGAGGGCATTTCATTTCAGGCGTATGCGCATTAGATGATGCCATCAATATCCTCAGGAACACCGAGTTTTCGCATGCATGACACCGAATTGACCAAAGCCCTCGCGCCTGTTGCCAACGCGCTTCTCAAGGCGGCCCGTGCGGCAGGTGCGGATGCTGCCGATGCTGTCGCCATAGACGGGCGGTCGATCTCGATTGATGTGCGCAAGGGCGCGTTGGAGCAGGCCGAGCGTTCCGAGGGGGTGGATATCGGTCTGCGTGTCTTTATCGGGCAAAGGCAGGCTTGCATCTCGTCTTCCGACACCCGGCCAGAGACACTGGAGGCAATGGCCGCACGCGCGGTCGCAATGGCCCGCGAAGCGCCCGAAGACCCGTATGCGGGGCTTGCCGATACGGCGCAGCTTGCCATGCTGCGATCCGCCGAGGGGCTGGAACTGTTTGACCCCGCGCCGGAACCTGACCCGGCGACATTGCAAGAAGATGCACGCCGCGCCGAAGCGGCTGCGCAATCGGTCAAGGGCGTTTCGCAGGTGCAATCAGCCTCGGCGGCCTATGGGTCACAAGCGATCTGGCTGGCGGCGACGAACGGGTTTCAGGGCGGCTATGGGCGCAGCTCGCGCCATATCTCCTGTGTTGCGATCAGTGGCGAAGGCACCGGCATGGAACGCGACTGGTGCGGCGAAGGGCGCATTTTTCAGGCCGATCTGCCAGACCCGGAGGAGGTCGGCCTGCTGGCTGCCGAACGCGCCGTGGCGCGCCACGGCGCGCGCAGGCCCAAGACCGGCGCCTATCCGGTGCTTTATGATGAACGCATCGCCTCCAGCCTGATCGGGCATCTGCTGGGCGCGATCAATGGAAGTGCAATTGCGCGCGGCTCTAGCTGGTTGCGCGATGCGATGGGCACGCAGGTTTTGCCCAAGGGGATCACCCTGAGCGAAGACCCGTTGCGGGTGCGCCGCTCTGGCTCTCGTCCGTTTGACGCCGAAGGGTTGCAAAGCCGCGTCAAGGATCTGGTCGCCGACGGGGTGCTGCAATCCTGGGTGCTGGACCTTGCAACCGCGCGCAAGCTGGGCTTGGAAAGTACGGCCAATGCGGTGCGCGGCACCTCTGCGCCGCCATCCCCCTCGACCTCGAACCTGATCCTGACGCAGGGCGACAAATCGCGCGAGGAATTGCTCGCGGAAATGGGCACGGGCCTGCTTGTCACCTCGCTTATCGGGTCAACGATCAATCCCACGACCGGGGATTATTCGCGCGGTGCCAGCGGGTTCTGGGTTGAGAACGGGCAGATCGCCTACCCGGTCAATGAATGCACGATCGCGGGCAATCTGCGCGATATGCTGACCCGGATCATTCCCGCGAATGATGCGCGCGACCATCTGTCGAGTGTGGTTCCGTCACTGCTGGTCGAAGGGATGACCCTTGCGGGCGAGTGATGATCTGGCCCTGCTGGTCTCTGCCGCCCATGCCGCAGGAGAGATTGCGCGCCGCCACGTTGGCGAGGGTCCGAAATCCTGGGAAAAGACCGCAGGCCAAGGCCCGGTGTCAGAGGCTGATCTGGAGATAGACAAGATGCTGCGCGCCCGTCTGATGGGCGCGCGACCGGATTATGGCTGGCTGTCCGAGGAGAGCCCCGACAATCCCGCGCGCCTGCACTGTACGCGCGTCTTTATTGTCGATCCCATAGACGGAACGCGCGCCTTTCTCGAAGGGCAGACCGGGTTTTCCCATGCGCTGGCGATTGTCGAGAATGGCAGGCCCGTCGCGGCGGTTGTCCATCTGCCAATGATGGGGCTGACATATATCGCCGCGCGAGGGCTGGGCGCGTTTCTTGGCGACCAGCGCCTGACCGTGACGCAATGCGCCACACCGGTTGGCGCGCGGGTGCTGGCCACGCGCCCCCAAATGACGGCGGCAAACTGGCCCGGGGGGCTGCCTGAGATTGACCGGCATTTTCGTCCGTCACTGGCATGGCGGCTGGCGCTGGTGGCCGAAGGCAAGTTTGATGGAATGGTCAATCTGCGCCCGACATGGCACTGGGATATTGCCGCAGGCGTCCTGCTGATCGAAGAGGCAGGCGGCGTGGTCACGACCGCTGCGGGCCAAGAGCTGCTGTTCAACACGCCAAAACCTTCCGCGGAAGGGGTGATCGCTGCCGGTGCTGCACTGCATTCTGGTCTGTTGCGCCACAGGCTGGGCACCTGACCTGACAGGTAGGGCAAAAAATACTCTCCTCTCCAGTCGGAAATTACCGTATCACAAGGCAAGATCGCCGCGAAGCCACAGAGAGGTTCACAATGCCATTGGGTCGGGCATATGTTTTCAAGCTGCGTCAGGCGCGGTTTGCCAAAAGTTCAATCTCTCGAAAACTGGACTGATCCTTTACCATGTCCCCGCCACTGATCGACCAGTTTTTTCGTATCTCTCGCGCGCGCAGCCTTGATGTGCCGCTTGCGCTTGACCGGCTGGCGGCCCCTGTGATCTGGATGCATTGCGACCAGCCGCGCGCGGCGCAGTTGCTGTCGGCCCTGTCGGAAACACTGTTGCAACGGGCGCCGGGCTTCAGCGTCCTGCTCAGCCATCCAGAGGGCGCAGAAGACCTGCCCGAGCTTTCTGGCCGTGTCTGTATGGCCTTGCCCGCTGATGAGCCGGAAATGGTAAATCGTCTGCTTGCGCGACACAGCGTGTCAGCGGTGTTGATTGTGGCACAAGATATCCCCACCGGCATGATCACGGCCTTGGGGCGTGCCGCTATCCCTGTCATCCTTGCCGAGGCGGATGCCCCCCGCTTTGCGTCGCGCTGGGGGCGGGTGCCGGGATTTACCCGCTCGGTTCTTGCGCATATCTCGTCAGTGTGTCTACCCAACGAGGCCGCGCGCGCCGCTTGGCGCGAAGCCGGGATAGCCGATGCCGCCCTCATAACCTGCGGGCGGTTATCCGCAACGCCGGTTGCGTTAAGTTGCAACGAATCCGAGCGCGAGGAACTTGCCGAAAATTTCCGCCATCGGACCGTGTGGTTGGCTGCGGGTGTGCCAGAACGCGAAGAAGAAGCGGTTCGCGCCGCGCATCGTGAGGCATTGCGCGAAAGCCATCGACTGGCGCTTATCCTGCATCCTGCTGACCCCATGCGCGGGCCGGTCCTGCGTGACATGTTTTCCGAGCAGTTCATCACCGCATTGCGTTCGAAAGACGATCAGATCACGCCAGAAACGCAGGTGTATATCGCCGATACCGATGGCGAACGCGGTCTTTGGTACCGTTTGGCAGTCGCATGCTTTCAGGGCGGCACCCTTGGCGGAGAGGGGGCCTGCTACAGCCCGATGGAGGCGGCAGGGTTGGGCTGCGCCATTGTGCATGGCCGAATGTTCGGGCGCTTTGCCGAACCGTTTGACCTGCTGCGCGAAGCCCGCGCGACACGCATGATCCAAAGCGCGGATGCGCTTGGATCGGCCATCTGCACTGCGCTTAGGCCCGAACAGGCCGCAGATCAGGCGCATCGCGCGTGGCAGGTCATTTCAAGCGGGTCAGAGGCGACCGATACCGTTATCAATGCCGTCTTGGCGGCTGCCGCGCGCGCGGAGGCAGGCTGATGCGCGCGCCCGCGTTCTGGTTCACCACAGCTGATCGTCCCGCATTGCGCGCGCGCCTGCTGGCCCCCTTGGCAGCACTCTATGCCCAAGCAACTGCGCGCCGCGTGGCGCGTCCGCCCGCATATCGCCCGCCTGTTCCTGTTATTTGTGTGGGGAACCTGAATGCAGGCGGCACGGGCAAAACCCCCACCGTGATCGCACTTGTGCAAATGCTTCAGGCGCAGGGCCATCAGCCGCATGTCATCTCGCGCGGGTATGGGGGGCGGCTGGTTGGGCCGGTCAGTGTGGATGCGCGAAGCCATAATGCGGCCGATGTGGGCGACGAACCGTTATTGATGGCTGCTTTCGCTCCGGTCTGGGTGGGGCAAGACCGCGCGCTTGCGGCGCAACAGGCGGTTGCCGCCGGGGCAGAGGTGCTGGTCATGGATGACGGCTTCCAGAACCCTGCGCTTGCCAAGGACCTGTCGCTGATCGTGGTAGATGCCGCGATTGGCTTTGGCAATGGCCGCGTTCTGCCAGCGGGGCCCTTACGCGAACCGGTCGCGGCCGGGCTGTTACGCGCAGAGATGATCGTAAGTATCGGCGCGCCAGAGATGCAGCGCCGTTTTGACATGGAGAATGGTTGCAGCGGCTTACCTGTCCTGCGCGCACAATTGCACCCGTTGCAGATGGGGATGCATTGGCAAGGGCTGCGCGTTCTGGCCTTTGCGGGCATTGGTCGCCCTGAAAAGTTTTTTGCCACTCTGCGTGCCGAAGGGGTAGAGTTGCTGCGCGCCGAAGCCCTCAGCGACCACCAGCCTTTAACCGATGCGCTGATGGCGCGGCTTGAATTGGAGGCTAAAGCATTGGGCGCACAACTCGTTACCACTGAAAAAGACGCGGTGCGGCTTCCCGCCAAATTCCGAATGAAAGTGCTGACCATGCCTGTGCGGCTGGAATTCGACGACCCGGCCCCTCTCACCACGCGACTGGTCGCGTTGATGGCGGCATAAATGATGGGAAAGGGCAGGGGCATACATGCCCCTGCTGTCTGTCTGCCGGGTTACACGCTCAGGCAGATGTATTTCATTTCAAGATAGTCGTCGATCCCGTGATGCGATCCTTCGCGCCCCAGCCCCGATTGCTTGACCCCGCCAAAGGGGGCCACTTCAGAAGAGATCAGGCCGGTATTGACGCCGACAATTCCATATTCCAACGCTTCCTGAACGCGGGTTATCCGCCCGATATCGCGAGCATAGAAATAACAGGCGAGGCCAAAGATCGTGTCATTGGCATAGGAAATGACCTCTTCTTCCGTCTCGAAACTGAACAACGGTGCCATAGGTCCAAAGGTTTCTTCCTGCGCGACCTTCATTTTCTGGGTGACACCTGTCAGGACTGTCGGCTCAAAGAAAGTGCCGCCATTGCCATGCCTGCGCCCGCCGGTCAGCACTGTTCCGCCCTTGGCGACAATGTCGCTGATATGATCCTCGATCTTTGTCACCGCGTCTTCGTTGATCAACGGGCCAAGGTCGCTGCCCTCGCTCAGACCGTCGCCGACTTGCAGCTTTTCAACCGCCGCTTTCAATTTCTGGGCGAATGCGTCATAAATCCCCGCCTGCACATAGATTCGGTTGGCGCAAACACAGGTCTGCCCGTTATTGCGATATTTCGACATCATCGCGCCTTGGACGGCGGCATCCAGATCGGCATCATCAAACACGATGAAAGGCGCGTTACCACCTAATTCCATTGAACATTTCATCACCTGATCTGCCGATTGGCGCAGCAGGATACGGCCCACTTCGGTGCTGCCGGTAAATGTCAGTTTCCGAACAATCGGGTTTTCACAAAACTCTTTGCCAATATCCGAGGCGCGGCTGGAGGTGATAACCGACAGCACCCCCTTGGGCACGCCAGCACGTTCCGCCAGAACGGCCATTGCCAGCGCAGATAGCGGCGTCTCGGCAGCCGGGCGCGCGACAAAGCCGCAGCCCACCGCAAGTGCGGGGGCAACCTTGCGTGCGATCATCGCATTGGGAAAATTCCACGGGGTGATCGAGGCCGCAACCCCGATCGGCTGGCGGATCACGGTGATGCGTTTGTCGGGCTGGTGGCCGGGGATGGTTTCGCCATAAACGCGCTTGGCCTCTTCGCCGAACCACTCGACGAAACTGGCGCCATAGGCAATTTCGCCGCGCGCCTCGGCCAGCGGCTTGCCCATCTCGGCGGTCAGGATCAGCGCCAGATCTTCCTGATTGGCCATCATCAACTCATACCATTTGCGCAACACGCCGGCGCGCTCTTTGCCGGTGCGCGCGGCCCAGTCATGGCGGGCGGCATCTGCGGCGGCAATGGCGCGCGCAGTTTCG
This sequence comes from Roseinatronobacter sp., assembly GCA_007126715.1. Classification (GTDB taxonomy): domain Bacteria; phylum Pseudomonadota; class Alphaproteobacteria; order Rhodobacterales; family Rhodobacteraceae; genus Roseinatronobacter. Next base: position 12,018 of record SLAT01000301.1, on the reverse strand, counting down.
GCGCGGCCAAGATCGGCCACTTTCGCAATAACATCGCCGCGTGCAGGATTGATGACATCGAATGTCGCGCCGTCATCCGCGCCCACCCATTCCCCAGCAACATAGGCGCGGGTTTCGAGAAGCGTCGGGTCGGACAAACGCGATTTCAGATCTGTGGGTTGGTCAAGCATCTTATGTCCTGTTTGGCTGGAGCGAAGGTGTTACTTCAGGCTGCGGGCCACGTTTTCGGCTGTGATCCAGCTTATGCGGGTATTCGATTCAACCGTGACCCCGGCAATATGGGGGGTTGCGATCAGGTTAGGTGCATCTTTTAACACGCTGCCATCGGGCAGTGGCTCTGTGTCGAACACATCCAGAGCGGCACCCGCCAGATGCCCGGAGTGCAGCGCCTCTGCCAGCGCCGCCTCGTCGATTATTCCGCCGCGCGCGGTATTGACCAGCACGGCTCCCTTTTTCATGCGGCCAAGATTGGCAGCGTCCAGCAAATTGCGTGTCTGATCGGTCAGGGGCACGTGCAGGCTGACGGCATCGGCACGCTCCAACACCTCTTCCAGCGTGTCAAAGCGTTGAATGCCGGACCATGCAGGGTGATCTGCGGGCAGAAACGGATCATGTGCCGCAATCTTCATATCGAAGGCTTGCGCACGGCGCGCCACGGCCTGCGCAATGGCCCCGAACCCGACCAGACCGAGCGTGGCCTCTGACACCTCCAGCCCCATCATGCGCTGGCGCGGCCACTGCCCTGCCAGAACAGCCTCGGTGCCCAGCCACGCGGAACGGCGCATCATCAGCACGGCGGTGATGACATATTCCGCAACCGACACGGTGTTGCCGCCAGTCGCCGGAAAGACGGCGACATCACGGGCCTTGCAGGCGTCAACGTCGATATTGTCCAGACCAACCCCCAGCCGACCAACAGCGACCAGATCGGAGCAAGCGCCGATCAGCGCCTGCGTGACCTGCGTGCGGTTGCGCACGATCAGGGCGCGCGCATCAGCGCAAGCAGCCTGCAGCCGGGCGGCATCGTCCACCAGTGAAGGGTCATAGGTCACGCTGAAATCTTGGCGCAACCAGTCAACGGCAGCGTCATCCATGAATTCCGAAATCACGATATCTGTCATTTTTCCCCCTTACGCCGCTGAAACACTGGAATTGCCGAAATCGCGCAAGTCAATCACTTCATGTGTGCGCATCGAGCGCTCGGCGGCCTCGCCCACCAATACAGACCAATAGCCATCGCGCAAGCTGACTTCTGGCTGGCCCTCGCCGCTGCGGATCAGGTCCAGAAACCGCGCGTGCTGATAATAGGTGGATCCATGATGATCACCAGCGCGCAGGATGCGTTCGTCCACGTCGACCACCTCGCGGTGCTCGCGCTTGGTCGCGCGGTCAGAGATGACGAATTCGGAATGGCGTTCCTGCCCGTCAGGAGAGAACCGCGCAGGGCCGGGCACACAGGCATCCAGCCGCGCCTTTTCACCCGTGACCGAGACGACCTCTTGCCAATGCGACCCTTCGGCGAACATGCACAGTTCCAGCATGGCGCGGCTTCCATTGGCAAAATCGACCGTGACAAATCCATTATCAACGATATCGGGAACGCGCCCGTCATAGCGTTCATTGCGGTGGTTCACATCCGCGCCACCGCTGGCATAGACGCGGATCGGATCGGACCCCAAAAGCAGGCGCATCAGATCGAAGACATGGCAGCATTTCTCGACCATCGTACCACCTGTGCGGGCGTTAAAGCGGTTCCAGTCACCGACTTTCTCTAAAAAAGGAAAGCGGTGTTCGCGGATCGAAACCATGCGCGGGGTGCCAGCAACCCCTTCGGCAAGGGCCGCGCGCAATCGCTCTACCGGGGGCATGTAGCGATATTCCATCGCCACCCAGACAGGGCTGCGGCGCCCCTCGGCGGCCTGCATCAGCGCAAGGCAGTCGGCCGATGTCGTGGCAAGGGGCTTCTCGCACAAAATGGGCTTGTCCGTCGCCAACAGGTCGCGCATCAGCCCGGCATGCAGGTCATTGGGCGCGGCCAGCACATAGGCGTCGCATATATCTGCTGCCAGAAGGGCGCGATGATCGGTGAATGCCTGCGCGCTTGGGCCAGCCAGCGCAAGCGCCTGTGCGCGCATGCCTGCGTCAGGGTCGCTGACGGCGGTGATTGTCGTCCCCTCCAACAGGGCGATATTGCGCATATGCTCCTGGCCCATCATGCCAGAGCCAATGATTCCGTATCGGATGGGTTCCATCCTGTTTCGTCCTTTCGGTTTTCGCCGGGTCAGTTCAGCGTCAGCCCGGCATCGACAATAAAATTCTGCCCCGTGCAACCGATGCTGGCCTCTGAGGCGAGGAACAGCACCATGGGGGTCACATGATGCGGCTCTAGCCGGAATTTGAGGGCCTGCTGCTCCAGAAACTCGGCGTTTTTCTCGGGCGTCAGCCAAAGCCGCGCCTGCCTTTCGGTCAGGATCGCGCCGGGCACGACGGAATTGACCCGAATGCCCTGCGGCCCAAGTTCGGCGGCCAGCGAGCGTGTCATCCCGTTGATCGCCCCTTTTGACGTGGTGTAGCCCAACATGCCGGGGCGTCCGCGCATCCAGCTTATCGACCCCATATTGATAATGCTGCCGCCACCGGCCTGCGCCATGCCCTTTGCCACGGCCTGCGCGGCAAAGACATGATGCGACAGGTTCGTGGCCAGACAGTCGCGCCAGTACTCTGGGGTGAGGGTAGCGAAATCGTGCCGCTCATCGCGGGCGGCATTGTTGACCAGAACAGTGAAAGGGCCAAGCTGTTCTGCCAGTTTGGCGATGATCTGGGGCAGGGCGTCCAGATCGCGCAGGTCGGCCGCGACAAAGGCTGTCTGTGTTCCCAGTTCCGATGCCAGCGCCGCGCCTGCCTCTGCGTCAATATCGACAAAGCCCACGCGCGCGCCTTGCGCTGCGAAAGCGCGCACGAAATCCGCGCCAAGGCCGGTCGCCCCCCCTGTGATCAGGACACTGGCACCTTTGAGTGACGGGTAGATGGCGGATTGCGCTTCGCTCATGGATCACCCCGCAAATCTGGGTTCTGGCTGGCCTGTTACATCGACCTGCATTGCAAATAGATTGCCGGATTCGGGCCAGTCTGAAAGTTCCTGAGCGCTGCGCCCGTGTCGAGCGGATGTCACAAACAGCGTGCGCAGGTCCGGCCCTCCGAAGGCGCACATGGTGGGGCATCGTGCAGGCACCGGGAATTCAGCGACGATGTCACCATCGGGTGACAGGCGCACCACGCGCCCCCCTTCATACAGGGCCGACCAGTAAAAGCCGTCGCGATCCACTGCCGCGCCATCCGGGCGGCCATTTCCGAAGGGGAATTGGTGGAACACTTCGCGCGGGCCGATCTTGCCCGTGTCGGGGTCCAGCGGGTAGCGATAAATCACATGCGCAGGCGTGTCGGAATGATACATCCAGCACCGGTCGGGCGAGAATGCGACGCCATTGGACACTTTGATATCCCCTGCCATCTGCACACAATCCAGATCGGTGCCAACACGGTAGAGTGCGGCATCCGGGCGGTCGCGCGGCTCGTATATCGTGCCCGCCCAGAACCGCCCCCAAGGGTCAGCGCGGCCATCATTGAACCGGCTGATCGACGTGTCAGCTTGCGGGTTTGCGACAAGCCTTTCTTTGCGCCCATCTGCGTCCAGCAGCCACAAGCCCGACCGCAGACCTGCGATGAAGCCGCCACCCGCGCGCAGGGCGATACAGCCGACATTCTCGTCCATCGGCAGCGTGTCATTCTGCCCTGTTGCCGGGTCAAGGCAATGGATCGCGGGGGCCTCTATATCGACCCACCACAAGCGCTGGGTCTGCCCGCACCATAGCGGGCATTCGCCAAGGGCAGCTTGCGCCAGAAATACAGTCTCGAAGCGCATATCACCCCCTTAATACACGCCGCCAGCGCTGTGCTTTTCAGCCTGCCCGCGCACAGCCGAAGCCGCAGATTTCGCAGCCCCCATCAACAAGCCAAGGTCCGACGCGATAGCCACATAGCTGAAACCCATCTCGATATAGCTGCGCACGCTGGCTGGATCTGCACCGACAATGCCGCAAGCCAGCCCTGCCGCTTGTGCGGCTTGCGCAGCACCCCTCAAGGCTGCCTGCACGTCTGCATGTCCGATCTGCCCCAGCAAGCCCATGCCGCCCGACAGGTCGCCCGGCCCGATGAACACAGCATCCACCCCATCCAGCGCTGCAATCTCGGGCATCAGGGCCACGGCTTCGGGGGTTTCCAGTTGCAAGATGACGGCGACCTGATCATTGGCGCGCGCCAGATAATCGGGCGCAGTTCCAAAACGGCTGGCGCGGTGCATGGCAGCAACCCCGCGCGTGCCTTGCGGCGGATAGCGCGTTGCGGCCACAGCGGCGCGCGCTTCCTCGACCGACTGGATGAAGGGAAACATGATCGAGCGCGCGCCCGCATCCATCACCCGCTTGACCATCACAGGGTCATTCCACGGCACGCGCAGCACCACTTCGGATGGGGTGCCGGAAAGAGCCTGCATTATTGCGGTGGCCTGCGCCAGATCAATGGGCGAATGCTCCATATCGACCAGCAGCCAGTCATATCCTGCATAGCCCATTGCCTCGGCAATGATTGGGCTGGCAGACATGATCCAACTGCCCAAGGGCGGCGTTGCGCCTTTGGTCTGCATCCATGCCTTGAAGCGGTTCTCGTCGGTTTGCATCGCGTGTTTTCCTTGTTGCTCAGAAGATTTCTGGCTCTGGCTCGTCCGGGCCACCTAGCAAAATCTCGAAGTCGCAGCCTTGATCGGCCTGTGTCACATGTTCGCAGAACAAGGCGGTGTAACCGCGCATGCTGCGTGGCGCAGGTGGCGACCATGCGGCGCGGCGTGCCTCCAGCTCTGCCTCGGATACCAGCAATTCCAGCCGCTTTTCGGCCACGTCCAGCGCAATTTCGTCCCCATCACGCACCAGCGCCAAAGGCCCGCCAACAGCGCTTTCAGGGGCGACATGCAGCACGCAGGTGCCGTAATGCGTGCCGCTCATGCGCGCGTCAGAGATACGCAGCATATCGCGCACGCCCTGTTCCAGCAGGTATTTCGGGATCGGTAGCGCGCCCCATTCTGGCATTCCCGGCGCGCCCTTTGGGCCAGCATTGCGCAGCACCAGCACCGAGTCGGCTGTGATCCCAAGCGCGGGGTCGTCAATACGGGCCACAAGGTCTGCATGGGTGTCAAACACCACAGCGCGCCCCTTGTGGCGCATCAGATGTGCACTGGCGGCGCTGGGCTTGATCACCGCGCCACTGGGCGCAAGATTGCCTTTCAGCACCGCAAGGGCTGCGGCCTGTGTAACCGGATTGTCCAGCGGGCGGATGACATCGTCATCATGGCATTCCACCCCCTCGATCATCTGCGCCAGCGTGCCTGTGACCGTACGCGCTGTCATGTCCAGATGACCCGAAAGGCGTTGGACCAATGCAGGCAGGCCACCGGCGAAGAAGAAATCCTCCATCAGCCGGTCGCCAGCGGGGAAGATATTGACCAGCACGGGCACTTCATCCGCGGCGCGGTCCAGATCGGGCAGTCCGAAATCAATGCCTGCGCGCCGTGCCAGCGCCACCAGATGCACGGCGGCATTGGTGGACCCACCTAGCGCCATGAACACGCGCGCGGCATTCTCGAAGCTGTTGCGGTTCAGCACATCGGACGGGCGCAGGTTTTCCCAGACCATCTCGACAATTCGGCTGCCGCAAGCCGATGCCATGCGTGTATGGCCCGAATCGGCCGCCGGGATTGACGATGCACCGGGCAATGTCAGCCCCATCGCATCGACAATCGAGGTCATGGTCGAGGCAGTGCCCATCGTGTTGCAGGTGCCGAATGAGCGCGTCATCCGGCTTTCAAGATCGACCCAGTCATCCTGGCTGATCTCGCCCGAGCGCAACTTGTCCCAATAAGCCCGAGTATGCGTGCCTGCGCCCAGTGTCTTGCCCTTCCAGCGCCCATTCAGCATCGGACCAGCCGGGCAGAAGATGGCGGGTATATTCATCGAGATCGCGCCCATCAGCAGACCGGGCGTTGTCTTGTCACAGCCCCCCATCAGAACCGCGCCGTCAATGGGGTGCGAGCGCAGAAGCTCTTCAGCCTCCATCGCCAGAAAATTGCGGTAAAGCATGGTGGTAGGTTTGACCATCACCTCGCCCAGCGACAGGGCGGGCAACTCCACCGGGTAGCCGCCAGCGGCCCAGACGGCCCGCTTCACGGCCTCTGCCCGGTCGCGCAAATGGGCGTGGCAGGGGCTCATGTCGGACCATGTATTGAGGATGCCGATGACGGGCTTGCCCATGAACTCTTCGCGCCGCATCCCCATTTGCTGCGTGCGCTGGCGGTGCGCGAAGCCGCGCATATCGCTGGACGCATACCAGCGTTGACTGCGAAGTTGCGAAATATCGCGTCTGTTCACTGGCCCCTCCCTGGTCTGGTGATGCGTGACATCTGTGTCGCATGGTGTCCCCGCTATACTGTGTCATTTAAATAAAAGCGCTGCAAGTAAGTTTGTATTCGAAAGGCTTTTCTGAGTGAGGATTTGGCGCTGAATTATCATAAATATCTGATAAATAACATTAAAAAATCAATTAACGTGATTGTTGACAGGAATCAGGGCAAGTGTTACCCATAATCGTAGCGCTGCGAAATTGTAGGAGGCAATGACGTGGCGATATGTGGGGGTAGGGCTTCATGGATGTATTGATCCGGTATCTGGATGTCCTGAACAGGACGACAACGCGGATTGCGGGATACTTCGCAACAGGGTTGCTGTTTGCGATGCTGGGCGTGGTGATCGTGCATGTCTTTTACCGCTATGTGCTGAATGACAGTTTCGGTTGGACCGAAGAATTGTCGCGTACGATGATGGTCTGGATGGCGTTCCTCTATTTTCCCACAGCGCATCGCTACGGGATGAATGTCAGCCTCGATATCTTTATCGCTGCAATTCAGGATCATCCGATCATGCGCTATGTCGGCTTGCTGATAGAGCTTTCGGTTTTCGTGATGCTGTGCGGCGCGATCTGGCTTGGCTGGGGGCTGATGTCGCGCGCATCATCCAGCTTCACGCTCGCGCTTCAACTGCCGCTTGGATATGTCTACGCGATCATGCCTGTTGGCTTTACGCTTGTGGCACTGGTGTCATTCGAGCGCCTGTTGCGACTTGTCGCCAATATCTTTTACCCGGGCCGCTACAAGGTGAATGTCTTCGGGTCTTCCACAGCGGCAGGGGGCTGAGGTCATGGCATTTCTCTATATCTGGATTTTCCTTGGCCTGCTGATCATCGGCACTCCGATTGTGTTTGTCATGTTATTGGCCCCTGGCCTGACATTGGTCATCGAGGATAATACGCGCTTTCTGAACTTGCTGGTGCAGCGCTTGTTTGCGGGCATGGACAGTTTCCCGCTGATGGCGCTGCCGTTCTTCATTCTGGCGGGCGAGTTGATGACCGCGGGCGGTGTAACAAGCCGGATCGTGAAATTCGCAGAAACTTTTGTGGCCCATCGCAAGGCGGGGCTTGGGCAGGTGTCGGTATCATCCTCGATCATGCTGGCGGGCGGGTCCGGGTCTGCCGTGGCCGATGCTTCGGCGCTGGGGGGCGTCATGATCCCCGGTATGCATCAGGCTGGCTATACCAAGTCTTTCTCGGCGGCGATCACGGCGGCTTCGGCTGTCTTGGCGTCGATCATCCCGCCTTCGGGGCTGATGATCCTCTATGCGTTCATCATGAATGTCTCGGTCGCGGCGATGTTTGCGGCCAGCATCATTCCCGGCCTGATCATCGGCTTTGGCCTGATGGTCGTTGTGGCAATCGTGGCACGGTTTCGCAGCTTTCCCGAACCCGCCGCCCGCGCAAGCTGGGGCGAAAGCTGGGAGGCAGGCAAAAGCGCCTTCATGCCACTGCTTACGCCAATCATCCTGATTGGGGGCATTGTCGGCGGCATTTTCACCCCGACAGAAGGCGCGGCTGTCGCAGCGTTCTATGCGCTGATCCTTGGTCTGTTCATCACCCGTGAAATCAGCCTGCCGCAACTGTTTGAGGTGTTCAGCAAGGCCGCTCTGAAATCCGCGATCATCCTGTTGTTGGTCGGTGCGGCGGTGTCCTTTGCCTCGCTGGTCAGCCTGAAGGGCACACCGCAGCTTGTGTCGGGCTTTATCCTGAATATCACAACTGACCCGCTGATGCTGTTTCTGGTGGTGGTGCTGTTCCTGTTTGCAATCGGCACGATCATGGATGCCGGGCCTGCCATCCTGATCCTTGCACCCATCCTTGCGCCTGTGCTGGTTGGCGTCGGTATTCATCCGATACATTTCGCTGTCGTGATGTGTATCACGCTGATCATCGGGCTGATTACGCCGCCGCTTGGGCTGGTGCTGTTCGTGGTGTCCGGCATTTCGGGTGAGCGGATCGAGAGAATTTCCTGGGATCTGATCCCTTATTTCCTATTCGAGGTCGCGGTGGTCGTGGCGCTCGTATTGTTTCCCGAACTGGTCATGTGGTTACCACGCCAGCTTGGGTATGTCTGACGAACCAATCCAGAAAGGGAGGAGACTGATATGTTTGACCTGAACAAAGCCCTGATCGGCACGCGCACAGCGCTGTTGGCAGGTGCAGTCGCACTGGCGGGGGCCTTTGCCCCGCAAGCGCTGGATGCGACTGAACTGAACCTTGTATTCCTCGCCAATGAAGATGATCAGGAATATGACGCTGCATTGGTATTCAAGAATTTCGTTGAGGCCCGCACGGGTGGCGAAGTTACCGTGAACATCTTTGTCGGTGCGCAGCTATGCGGTTCGGCCAATGAGTGCTTTGAATCCATGAGGGCCGGTGTCGTGAATATGTATACTGCAACAGCAGGTGGCGCTTCGGCGATCTACCCGGCTGTGCAGGGCATGGACATTCCCTATGCGCTGAGTTCGGACCGGGTCGCACAACTGACGCTGCAAGATCAGGAATTCACCAATTTCATGCGCCGTCAGATTCTGGATTCGTCCAACAATGACATAATGCTTCTGGCCATGACCCAGACCGGGGGCTGGCGCAATTTTGCATCGCGCGACAAGCCTATCCATACCCCGGACGATGTGGCTGGTGTGCGCTTCCGCACGATCGAGTCGGAAATCCAGCAGCGCCTTGTCCGTTCAATGGGCGGCTCTCCAACACCGATCCCGTGGCTTGAAGTCTATACAGCCCTTCAGACAGGGGTTGTCGATGGCACCAAGAATTCGATCAGTGACATCGCGAACATGAACTTTCAGGAGCAGTTGAACTACATCACACTCGATGGTCATGCCTATATGGCTTCGATGTGGTTCATCGACAACGCCACATTCCGGTCGCTGACACCAGAGCAGCAGCAGGTTGTGCTGGATGGCGGCGCGCTGATGTCCACGATCCAGTTTGGTATCCAGCCCCGTAAAGAGCTTGATGCCTACGCCAAATGGCTGGAAGCGGGCAACGAGATCATTGCGCCCACCGAAGAAGCGATGGAGCAGTTCCGCAGCCACGCAGCGCCGATCCGCGAGTGGTATCTGGAGCGGTTCGGGGATGCAGGTCAGGAATTCCTCGAAGCCTTTGAGGCCGCCGTTGCCCGGTCCGAAGAGAAGGTGGAAAGCGACCGCGCTTCTGCCATGCAGTGATCTGACTGTCGCATGAAAACAGTTTGGGGCGCGATCAGTCAGGGCATTGATCGCGCTCCTTTTCACACATAACAGAACAGATAAACAAGTTTACGGCTGCCAAAAGTGATTAGACTTGCTACGACAAGGCGCCGACGGTCCTGTTCTGTCGCGAGGTTGCAATATGAGTAACAGAATGCGCGCACTGGAATCGTGGATGTCGGTCGGTGCTGTCGTGTCAGAAAAGGGCATGCGGCCATGACGCTCCAGCGGCAACGCCGCAACACGCGACGTACAACCATGACAGATGTGGCGCGTGTCGCAGAGGTTTCGCCCTCGACCGTTTCGCTTTATCTGCGAACGCCAGAAGCCGTATCGCCCGAATTGCGCAGCCGGATTCAGCGCACAATCGACAGCTTGCGGTATGTACCCAACCGGATGGCCGGTTCGCTCGCCGCAGCCCGGACGCATGTGGTTGGCGTGATCGTGCCATCACTGGTCAATTCGTTTTTTGCTGAGACGGTCAGCGCGCTTGAATCCGCGCTTATGATCGAGGGCTATCAATTGCTGATCGGCCACACGAATTATGACACCGCACGCGAAGAAGAGTTGGTGCGAACCTTTTTGTCCTGGTCGCCGTCGGCCATTGTCTTGACCGGACTTGGCCACAACCGCGCCACACGCCAGATGCTGGAGGCATCCAGCATTCCGGTTGTCGAGATGTGGGAAATCGGGCCGCAACCCATCGATATGATGGTCGGGTTCTCTCATAGCGATGTAGGGCGCGCGCAAACACGCCATCTGATAGACCGGGGCTGCCGCGACATCGCGTTTATTGGCGCGCGACTGGATGAAGATTCGCGCGCCGCGCAGCGCGCTCAGGGCTATTGTGATGTGCTGAACTCTCACTCTGGCATCCAACCGCCAGAGCTTGCCCTCTGCGATGCCCAGACCGCGTCTGCGGCGGTGGTGGCGTTTACAGAGTTGATGCGCAAGCGGCCCGCGCTGGACGGGATTGTGTTTTCAAATGATATTCTTGCTCTGGGCGTCTTCATGGAGGCGGGGCGGCGCGGCATCAAGGTGCCGGATCAGATCAGGATGATCGGGTTTGGCGGTCTGGATTTCACATCCGAAACCGTGGCTGATCTGTCCACGATTGTCCCCCCCCGTCGAGAGATTGGCGAGACTGCGGCGCGAATGCTGTTGGCGCGCATCGAAAATCTACCGACCGCCGATCAGATCTCGTTGGAGCCGGTCCTTGAAATTCGCAGCAGCACAGCCGCTTCCGCAGGCAAGGGTGGCATGGGCCAAGTCGGTGCCAAGGCTGGTTCGGGCAGCGCTGAATGAGGCGCTGCCGAAACCTTGAACCGGTACAGAAGTCTGGCCTTGTCTCGTCGCGCTGCGCGCCTTTGTGCCGTCAGTTCCCCAGAATGCCGGGCAGCCGCAGGCCATGATCCTTTGCGCATTGCAATGCAATGTCATAGCCAGCATCCGCATGTCGCCACACACCTGAAGCCGGGTCATTCCAAAGCACGCGCTCTAAACGTCTGGCGGCTTCTGGCGTGCCATCGGCCACAATGACAACACCCGAATGTTGTGAAAACCCCATACCCACACCACCGCCATGATGCAGGCTGACCCATGTCGCGCCAGAGGCCGTGTTCATCAGCGCATTCAGCAGCGGCCAGTCCGACACGGCATCTGACCCGTCCAGCATGGACTCCGTCTCGCGGTTGGGGCTGGCGACGGACCCGCTGTCCAGATGGTCGCGCCCAATCACAATGGGCGCTTTCAATTCGCCCGAGGCCACCATTTCGTTAAACTTCAGCCCTGCGCGGTGCCGATCGCCAAGGCCCAGCCAGCAAATGCGCGCGGGCAAACCCTGAAAGGCGATGCGCTCGCGCGCCATATCAAGCCAGCGGTGCAGATGGTCGTTTTCGGGAAACAACTCGCGCATGGCCTGATCGGTCTTGTATATGTCTTCAGGGTCGCCCGACAGCGCACACCAGCGGAACGGGCCGATGCCTTTGCAGAACAAGGGCCGAATATAGGCAGGCACGAAACCGGGAAAGGCAAAGGCGTTTTCCAACCCTTCTTCTAGGGCGACCTGCCGGATATTGTTGCCATAATCCAGCGTGGGTACACCCGCATTCCAGAAATCCACCATTGCCGCGACATGGGTTTTCATGGATGCACGGGCGGCTTTCTCAACCGCTTCGGGGTCGCTTTCCTGTTTCGCGCGCCACTCGGCAACTGACCAGCCAATGGGCAGGTAGCCATGCACCGGATCATGTGCGCTGGTCTGGTCGGTGACAATATCGGGGCGGACGCCGCGGCG
>SLAT01000192.1 GCA_007126715.1 Roseinatronobacter sp. | reverse complement strand
GATCGTGCTGAATGGTATTGTCGGGCTGTGCCTTCTGGTTGGTGGGCTGCGGTTTCGCGAACAGGAGTTTCAGGCCCGCGGAGCAACTGGCGCTTTGGCTGTGTTGGGCACTGTCGCGATTCTGGCTTTGGTGCTGCCAAATTACACGGTGACTGTACCCGGCCCGGTTTATGCAACGCCGCAACTTCTGTTCGTGGCGGGCGTGTCCTTGGCGCTATACGCATTGTTTCTGTTCGTGCAGATGATCCGGCATCGTGGCGATTTCAGCGATCCGCGCCTTGCCGAGATTACCGGGCCAAAGCCCGATGGTCGGCAAATGGGTGTGGCGCTTGTTCTTTTGCCGATGGCGCTCTTGGCTGTTGTCTTGATGGCCGAGACGCTGGCGCCGACGGTGGAACATGCTGTCACCCGCGCTGGCCTGCCCGCAGCACTTGTGGGGGTCGCCATCGCCATGACGGTGTTGCTGCCGGAAGGGACGGCGGCGCTGCGCGCCGCGCGCGCAGACCGCATACAGACCAGCCTCAATCTGGCGCTCGGCTCGGCGCTTGCCAGTATTTGCCTGACCATTCCGACAGTTGCCGTGCTGTCGGTTATGTTGGGCCAGCCGCTGACCCTTGGGCTGGAGGCAGAGCATATTGTCTTGCTGCTGCTATCGCTATTCATGGCAACCCTGTCGCTTGCGATGGGGCGTACCACCATTCTGCAAGGCGGCATTCATCTTGTGATTTTCGGAGCTTTTCTTACCCTTTCTGCGATTCCCTAACGAAAGTGACTTTATGCAAGGATACCTGACCAGAATTTTGCCGCGCCCTGTCTTGCCGGCATGGCCCATAGCAACCTTGTTCTTCGCTGCATCACTGACACCCAGCCTTGTTCCACGCGACACAGAAGTGCAGGCAATCCTGAGCGGGATAAGTCTGGCGGCGGGCTATGCGGTTGCGCTTTTGCTCGCATCACTATGGAATCGGCTGCAATTGCCGACACTTGGCCCGCGTCTGGCAATGCGCGCGCGCATCGGCCTTGCGGTGATCTGCCTGATTGCGGCGACTGTCACACTCTGGTTCGCATCCGACTGGCAAAACGGCTTGCGTGTGCTGCTTGCCATGCCCCCGGTTGAAACTGCGCGGCCTTTCTCGATTGCGGGTGGGGCTGTGGCGGTGTTTCTGGTGCTGTTGTGGCTTGTGCGTCTGGCCCGGTGGCTGGTTGCGCGGCTGGCCGGTCGCTTTGCGCGGGTGCTGCCCGGTCCGCAGGCGCTGCTGGTGTCAATCCTGCTGACGGCCATTGTGTTCTGGAACATTGGCAACGGGGTCATTGTTCGAGGCGCGCTGAATGCGGTGGATGCCATTTATGCGGGCCTTGATGGCCGGTTCGAAGAGGCCAGCCCACAACCGCAAGACCCGCGAAAAACCGGTGCGCCCGGCTCGCTTGTCGATTGGGAAAGTCTGGGCCGGATGGGGCGCGCAATGGTGGCCGCCAGCCCTGATCAGACCCAGATCACCACCCTCACCGGGGCCGAGGCGTTGGAACCCCTGCGTGTCTATGTGGGCCTGAACTCTGCCCCCGACCCGGAGGCGCGCGCGCGTCTGGCGCTGGACGAAATGCTGCGCATTGATGCGTTCTCCCGCAGCACACTGGTCATTGCCACCCCCACCGGCACCGGCTGGGTGGACCCTGCCGGACAGCAGGCGCTGGAGTATCTGCTGGGCGGCGATGTGGCGACTGTCTCGGTGCAATACTCGTATCTGGCCAGTTGGATCGCCCTTCTGACCGCGCCCGAATATGGTGTTGAAACCGCGCGTGCCGTGTTCTCGGCGGTGTATGACCATTGGCGTGAATTGCCTGAAGATGCGCGCCCGGCGCTATATCTGAACGGTCTAAGCCTTGGGTCGCTGAATTCCGACCTGAGCCATGACTTGCATCAGGTTGTCGGTGACCCCTTTAATGGGGCGCTCTGGGTCGGGCCGCCCTTTAGCAGCCCGACATGGCTGGAGGTCACGCGCAATCGCAACCCCGGATCGCCAGCCTGGCTACCAAGCTACCGCGATGGAAGTGCCGTGAGGTTCATGAACCAGACCGGCCTGACCTCGGACTATAGCGCCGATTGGGGCAGGTTTCGGATTCTCTATCTGCAACATGCCAGTGATGCGGTGGTGTTTTTCAACCCGCGTGCAACATGGCGCAGGCCGGCATGGATGACTGTTCCGCGTGGGCCAGATGTGTCACCGGGGTTTCATTGGTTGCCCATTGTGACCATTCTTCAGCTTGGGGTGGACATTATGACAGCGGTCAAACCGCCGCCGGGCTTTGGGCATAGCTATGATTTCTCCAGCTATGCCCGCGCTTGGGCCATGCTGCTCGACTTGCCCGACTGGACCGATGCGCGCATCGATGCGCTGGCGGCGCAACAATAGGCAGGATCGGCCGCGTGCAATTCAGTAACGCGTATAAAGCGCGCGAAAGCGCGCCAGCTCTGCCCCGGTTTCATCCAGCAGCCGCAAGCTCTGGTCCATAAGGTCAAGGCCGCGCGCCGCGCTGAGCGTTTCAGTGAATGCCGCTTCTTTTTCGGCCAGTTCCTCAGGGCAGGCCATCATCGTGCTGGCCGTGGGCCCGAATTCCACGCTGGCCCCCTCGCGGGTGACTTGCCCCATAAGCCTGTTGCAGCCTATCGTTCCACTAAAACGCGTGCCGTCTTCCAAGATCAGCAAATAGGGTTCCTGACGTCCATCTGTCTGGACCTGTTCCACACCATCCAGATGTGTCAGCCCCCAATAGATGTTCTCGAACTCCACCTGGATGCGGTGATCGGGGCAGCCCGCATCGGGTGTGACGTGGTGGAATTGCGTGACGGTGACAGCCATTCGGTCGGCACCTTCCATCTGCGGTTGCATCGATATCTCGGCGTCAAAATGCGCCAGCAAGGGCGCGCCGGGTGCAATTTCGGCGGCCAGATAGGCGCTTTCAAGTGCAAGATAATCCTCTTCCATCGCTATGGGAAAGCGCTGGCTGGTCAGGCATTCGGTGAACAGGGCCGCATCGGCGAAATATGTCATCAATCCCGTAACCGTCAGACGCAAATCTGTTGGCATTAGCGGGCCTGAAACCAGCGTGTAGGGCAGGTCAGACTCTATCGGTTGCCCCTCTTGATCGAGCAGTCGGATTTCCTGATTGGGTGTGATCTGCCATTCCGACCGCGCATTCCCTGTTCCTTCCAGGATCAGCGCATTTCTGGCCGGATCGACATGCCAGCGCCCCAGTTCATCCACGACAAGATCACGTTCCAGATAAGTCTGCCGCAGGGCATAGCCCCGCTCTCCGTCCCAGATATCCAGATGATAGTCGATTCCGGGGCAGTCCGCGCAGGGCAGTGTTCCGCTGAAAGTTGCGGGTAATGCCAACCCATGCGCCCCAAGCCGTTGTTGGTCGGTGTCGCCGATAGCGACGGTCGGAAGCCAAACACCGCAGGCCAGCACCCAAGATAGATGTTTCATCATGTCCCCCGTTTGCTCAGTGCTGTCAGTATAGCAAGCTTTTTCAGAACTGTGTTTATGTGTTTTGCGTGATTTTCTGGAGTCTTTACGTCCTGTGCGCAGCGTAATGAATTCGCCCCTTACATTCGACAAAACATTCACTATATTGAATGCGTATATAAACGCGGCCAAGGAGGCCAAAGACATGACCCGATGGTTGGCGGTACTTCTCTTTCTGATTCCAGCACCTCTTGCAGCGCAGACCCTTCATGAAATCGCCCCGATACCAGTCACCGAATGGAAGGCGATCTATGGGCGCGTCGAGACACAAAGCCGGATACCGGCCCGTGCGCGTCTGGGCGGCACACTCGTCAGCCTGTCTGTCAGCGAAGGTGATCTGGTCACGGCGGGGCAGGTGCTGGGCGAGGTCGTCGATGAAAAGCTGGATTTCCAAATCAGCGCACTTGATGCCCAGCTTCAGGCGACAGCGTCACAGCTTGAAAATGCCGAGAGCGAGCTTGCCCGCGGCGAGGAATTGCTTGCGCGTGGCGTGACCACCGCGCAGCGGTTGGATGCCTTGCGCACACAGGCCGAAGTTCTGCGCAACCAGATTGCCGCCACACAAGCCGAACGCAGGCTGGTCGAGCAACAGGCAACCGAAGGTCGCGTGCTGGCGCCGATTGCCGGTAGGGTGCTGACGGTTCCGGTCGCCACAGGTGCGGTCGTCATGCCGGGCGAGGCGGTCGCAACCATTGGCGGTGGCGGTTTCTTCTTACGCTTGGCCGTGCCGGAACGTCACGCGGGCCTGATGTCCGAAGGTGATGCAATCCGCATTGACGCCGCGCAGGGCGAAGTTGAGGGGCGGTTGGCAAAGCTCTATCCCCAGATCGAGAATGGCCGCGTCATTGCCGATGTTGAAGTGCCTGCACTGGATGATGCTTTTGTCGATGCCCGCGTGCTCGTGCGCCTGTCGATTGGCACGCGTGACGCCATTGTGGTGCCTGAAACGGCGCTGTCCCACCGTTTCGGGCTGGATTTCGTGACCGTTGGCGGCGCAGAGCGTGTGGTCGTTCCGGGGCAACGCCACCTGCTGGATGGGTCCGGCTATATCGAAATCCTCAGCGGGTTGCGTGCTGGTGAAACAGTGGTGCTGCCATGAGTGCAGAGTCGCAACGCCTTGGAATTGCCGGGCAACTGACGCGCAATTTCATCACCTCTCCGCTGACGCCGCTGATCATGCTGGCCGCCCTTGCGATGGGGCTGATCGCGCTGGCCCTTGTCCCGCGCGAGGAAGAGCCGCAAATCTCGGTGCCGATGGTCAATATCCTGTTGCAGGCCCCGGGTCTGAAGGCAGAAGACGCCATCAAGCTGGTTACCGAACCAATGGAAGGGATCGTGCGCGCCATTGATGATGTCGAGCATGTCTATTCCCAGACGATGGATGACCGCGCGATGGTCACTGTCCGGTTTGAGGTAGGCACCTCGACGGATGCCGCAATCTTGCGGGTGCATGACAAGGTTCGGGCCAATATGGACCGGATTCCGGTGGGCATACCGGAACCGCTGATCATCGGACGCGGTATTGATGACGTTGCGATTGTCACGCTGACCCTGACGGGCAAGCCGGGGCAGGATATCAGCGCCAATGCGCTGGCCCAGATCGCCCGGGAACTGCGATCCGAGATGGCCAAGGTGCCTGATGTGGGCCTGTCCTATATCGTGGGCGAAGCATCACAGGCGCTGCGCATCGCGCCGGACCCGGAACGACTGGCGCTGTATGGTGTGACGCTGCAACAACTGGCCCACAAGATTCAGGGTGCAAACCGCACGCTGAATGCAGGTTTGTTGCGCGAAGGTGGCGGCCAGGTCGAACTTGTCGCCGGACAAAGCCTGACTGCGCCTGCGGAAATTGCAGGGCTTTTGCTGACAACGCGGGATGAGCGGCCCGTCTATGTTGCCGATGTCGCTGATGTTGGTTTTGTCGAGGATACATCCGAACGCCTTGTCGGACATGTCACCCGCGCCGAGGATGGCACTATTGCGCGCGTGCCCGCTGTCACACTGGCTTTCGCCAAGCGCGGTGGCGCAAATGCCGTGACTGTGGCCGATGCCCTGTTGGAGCGTGCGAGCGCACTGGATGCAACCCTGATACCCGACAGTGTCGCCTATGAGATCACGCGCGATTACGGCGCGACAGCGCAGGACAAGGCAAATACCCTGCTGATCAAGCTGTTTCTGGCGACGCTCTCCATCATCCTTCTGGTGCTGCTGGCCATTGGCTGGCGCGAAAGCCTTGTGGTGGCGATCGTGATCCCTGTCACAATCCTGCTGACGCTGTTTGCCGCCTGGATAATGGGATACACGCTGAACCGCGTGTCACTATTTGCGCTGATCTTTTCCATCGGGATTCTGGTAGATGATGCGATTGTCGTCATCGAGAATATCGCCCGTCACTGGGGCATGAAGGACAAGGGCGAAGGGCGCAGCCGCATCCAGCGCGCAATTGACGGTGTGGCCGAAGTTGGCAACCCGACCATCATTGCCACCTTGACCGTTGTCGCCGCGTTGCTGCCCATGCTGTTCGTGTCCGGCATGATGGGCCCTTACATGAGTCCGATCCCGGTTGTGGCCTCGGCGGCGATGATTTTGTCTTTCTTCATTGCGGTCATGGTCACACCTTGGCTGATGATCAAGATTGCAGGGAATGCGCCGCTACATACCGGGGATCATGCCGAGTCAGGTGGTTTGCTGGGGCGCGGTTTCACGGCGGTTGCCCGCCCGATCCTGAAAACCAAGGCGCGCTCTGGCCTGTTCCTGATCGTGGCGACGGTTGTTTCTTTCGGCTCTCTGGGCTTGCTCTATACGGGTCATGTGACCGTGAAACTGCTGCCATTCGACGACAAGGCAGAACTGGCGGTGGTCTTTGATCTGCCCCCGGGTGCATCGGTCGAGGATACGGACGCTGTCGCGCAAGCCGTTGCACGCGTGGCGCTGGACTTGCCAGAGGTCGAAACTGTCCAGACCTATGCGGGCACAGCCGCGCCGTTTAACTTCAACGGGTTGGTGCGGCACTATTTCCTGCGGGCAGAGCCACATATGGGCGATGTGCAGATCAATCTTGGCGCAAGAAACCGTGCAAGCCATGATATCGCTTTGGAGTTGCGCGAGCGGCTGGATACGCTTGATCTGCCAGAGGGGACGCGCATCCGCACAGTCGAGCCGCCCCCCGGCCCGCCCGTCATGGCAACGCTTCTGGCCGAAATCTATGGCCCGGATGCAGAGACACGGCGCGCCACCGCTGAAAAGGTGCGCAGCGCGTTTGAAAGCGTGCCCTATATCGTCGATGTAGATGATACTTTCCCCAAGCCCGCGCAGCGGATGCGGCTTGTCATCTCGCCCGATGATCTGGAGTTTTTTGGCGTTACCGAGGCGGATGTGTTCGACACCATTGCCACACTGAATGGCACATCGGTGGTCGGTTATTCGCATCGTGGCAATGGCCGCCAGCCCGTGCCGATTGCACTGGCCCGCGACCGAAGCGACCGCGTGCTGGATGAGCGGTTTCTGAGCACCCCGATCCCGGCCAACCTGCTGCCCGGTGCGCGCGGGGTGGTGGAACTGGGCGATGTTGTCCGGCTGGAAGAGGAAACCGCCTCGCCCATGATCTACCGGCGCAACGGGCGTGCGGCAGAAATGGTCATGGCGGAACTGGCCGGTGATTTCGAGGCCCCGCTTTACGGTATTCTGGCAGTGGGAAATGCGCTAGACGCGATGGACTGGGGCGAGGGCGGTCCGCCTGATATCCGCCTGAACGGACAACCCACCGATGAAAGCCGCCCCACGATCTTGTGGGATGGCGAATGGGAAGTGACATGGGTCACCTTCCGCGATATGGGCGCGGCCTTTGGCGTCGCGCTTCTGGGCATATACGTTCTTGTCGTGGCGCAATTCGGGTCTTTCAGAGTGCCGTTGGTGGTGCTGACACCTGTGCCGCTGACCTTTCTGGGCATCATGGTGGGGCACTGGCTTTGGGACGCGCCTTTTTCGGCAACCTCGATGATCGGCTTTATCGCCTTGGCCGGAATTATTGTGCGCAATTCGATTCTGCTGGTGGATTTCATCCGTCATGCCGATACGGCGGGTAAAACCCAGATCGACATTTTGCTTGCGGCGGGCGCAGTCCGGTTCAAGCCG